>NZ_JBHYIG010000107.1:12405-28600 GCF_042740015.1 Streptomyces sp. NPDC059037 | reverse complement strand
CCTTCGGCCCCCTGCCGCGCCGGTGGTACCCTCCCCCGCCGCATGCCGATGGGGCCGGACCACGCGCACGGCCCCCTTCGGCATGCGTACGGTTCAGCGGGTCAGCCGGCCGTGACCTCGACCGCCGCCAGGTTCTTCTTGCCCCGGCGAAGCACCAGCCAGCGACCGTGCAGCAGCTCGTCGCGGGACGGCACGGCGTCCTCGGCGGCGACCTTCACGTTGTTCACGTAGGCACCGCCCTCCTTGACCGTGCGCCGGGCCGCGGACTTGCTGGCCACCAGGCCGACCTCCGCGAAGAGGTCCACCACCGGGCCGAGCTCGGCGACCTCGACGCGCGGCAGCTCCGAGAGCGCGGCGCCCAGCGTCGCCTCGTCCAGCTCGCCCAGGTCGCCCTGGCCGAAGAGCGCCTTGGACGCGGCGATGACTGCGGCGCACTGGTCGGCGCCGTGCACCAGCGCCGTCAGCTCCTCGGCGAGCGCGCGCTGCGCGGCGCGCGCCTGCGGACGCTCCTCGGTCTGCTTCTCGATCTCCTCGAGCTCCTCGCGGGGCTTGAAGGACAGGATCCGCATGTACGTCGAGATGTCCCGGTCGTCCACGTTCAGCCAGAACTGGTAGAACGCGTACGGCGTCGTCATCTCCGGGTCGAGCCAGACGGCGCCGCCCTCGGTCTTGCCGAACTTGGTGCCGTCCGCCTTGACCATCAGCGGCGTGCCCATGGCGTGCACCGTGGCGTCCGGCTCCAGGCGGTGGATCAGGTCGATGCCCGCCGTGAGGTTGCCCCACTGGTCGCTGCCGCCGGTCTGCAGCGTGCAGCCGTACCGCCGGTAGAGCTCCAGGAAGTCCATGCCCTGCAGGAGCTGGTAGCTGAACTCCGTGTAGGAGATGCCCTCCTGGGACTCCAGACGACGGGCGACCGATTCCTTGGTGAGCATCTTGTTCACCCGGAAGTGCTTGCCGATGTCGCGCAGGAACTCGATGGCGGAGAGGCCCGCCGTCCAGTCCAGGTTGTTGACCATCGTCGCGGCGTTCTCGCCCTCGAAGGACAGGAACGGCTCGATCTGGGTGCGCAGCCTGCCCACCCAGTTCGCGACCGTCTCGGGGTCGTTCAGGGTGCGCTCGGCGGTCGGCCGGGGGTCACCGATCTGCCCCGTCGCGCCGCCGACCAGGGCGAGCGGACGGTGCCCCGCCTGCTGGAGCCGGCGCAGGGTGAGGACCTGCACGAGGTGGCCCACGTGCAGGCTCGCCGCGGTCGGGTCGAAGCCGCAATAGAACGTGACGGGACCGTCCGCGAGCGACTTGCGCAGTGCATCTTCGTCAGTGGACAGGGAGAAAAGGCCCCGCCACTTCAGCTCGTCGACGATGTCCGTCACGGTCCTGTGTCTCCTTGAAAGGTTCGAATGGGTACGCGTCACTCTTACGCGTCAGTCTATGGGCGTCACACGCCCTGGCTGACCGAGCTCATGTTGAAGTCGGGGATGCGCAGGGCGGGCATCGCAGCCCTAGTGAACCAGTCGCCCCACTCCCTGGGCAGCGTCTTTTCCGTGCGCCCGGCCTCGGCGGCCCGCGACAACAGGTCCACAGGAGACTCGTTGAACCGGAAGTTGTTCACCTCGCCCACGACCTCCCCGTTCTCGACGAGATAGACGCCGTCCCGGGTGAGCCCGGTGAGGAGCAGCGTCGCCGGGTCGACCTCGCGGATGTACCAGAGGCAGGTGAGCAGCAGGCCCCGCTCGGTGCTCGCGACCATCTCCTGGAGCGAGCGGTCGGAGCCGCCGTCGAGGACGAGGTTGTCGATGGCCGGTGCGACCGGAAGCCCGGTCAGGGCCGCGCTGTGCCGGGTGCTCGTCAGATGCGTCAGCTCGCCCGCGCGCACCCAGTCGGTGGCGGCCAGCGGAAGCCCGTTGTCGAAGACCGACGAGTCGCCGCCGGACGCGTGCGCGAGCACGAACGGGGCGGACTCCAGGCCCGGCTCGTTCGGGTCGCTGCGCAGGGTCAGCGGCAGCTCGGCGAGACGGTCGCCGACGCGGGTGCCGCCGCCCGGCTTGGAGAACACAGTGCGGCCCTCGGCCGCGTCCCGGGCCGATGCCGACCACAGCTGGTAGATCAGCAGGTCGGCGACGGCGGTCGGCGGAAGCAGCGTCTCGTACCGGCCCGCCGGCAGATCGATGTGCCGCTTGGCCCACCCCAGGCGCTGCGCGAGCTCCGCGTCGAGCGCTGCCGGATCGACGTCCTTGAAGTCCCGGGTGGCCCGCCCGGCCCACGCCGACTTGGTCCGGTCCGGGCTCTTGGCGTTGAGTTCAAGCGTCCCATTGGGCTGGTCGTGCCGCAGCCGCAGCCCCGTCGACGTACCGAGATAGCTCGATACGAGCTCGTGGTTCGCGAAGCCGTACAGCTCGCGCCCGCCCGCGCGGGCCCGGGCGAAGGCCTCGCCGAGCGCGGGGGCGAAGTCGGCGAAGACCGCGGACGAGGTCTCGGCGGGGGCGTCCCTGAAGTCCGCGGACTCCTCGCCACCGGTCACCAGCGGCTGTGCGTCCTCGGCGGGCCCGGCCCCGCGCGCGGCATGCTCGGCGGCGCGCACCAGCGGCTCCAGATCGTCCGCGGTCACGGCCGAGCGCGAGACGACTCCGGACGCGGTGCCTTCCTTGCCGTCGACGGTCGCGATGACGGTGAGGGTGCGGCCGCGGGTGACGCCGTTGGTGGTCAGGGCGTTGCCCGCCCAGCGCAGATTCGCCGTCGACTCCTCGTCGGCGATCACGACGCAGCCGTCGGCGGTGGACAGTTCGAGGGCGCGCTCGACGATCTCGTGCGGCTTGGTGCTGCGACTCGACGAGCTCATCGCCCCGCCTCCTGGGTGGTGTTGAGGATGTTCACGCCCCGGAACAGGGCGGACGGGCAGCCGTGCGAGACCGCGGCGACCTGTCCCGGCTGGGCCTTGCCGCAATTGAACGCGCCCCCGAGGACATAGGTCTGCGGACCGCCGACCGCCGCCATCGAACCCCAGAAGTCGGTGGTCGTCGCCTGGTACGCGACATCGCGCAACTGGCCGGTGATGCGGCCGTTCTCGATGCGATAGAAGCGTTGCCCGGTGAACTGGAAGTTATACCTTTGCATGTCAATTGACCATGAACGGTCACCAACGACATAAATGCCGCGGTCGACCCCCGCGATCAGATCCTCGGTCGAGAGCCCGCCCGGATCCGGCTGCAGCGACACGTTCGCCATCCGCTGCACCGGCACGTGCCCGGGGGAGTCCGCGTAGGCGCAGCCGTTGGAGCGCTCGAAGCCGGTGAGCCTCGCGATGCGGCGGTCCAGCTGGTAGCCGACCAGCGTGCCGTCCTTCACCAGGTCCCAGGACTGCGCGGCCACGCCCTCGTCGTCGTACCCGATGGTGGCCAGGCCGTGCTCGGCGGTCCTGTCGCCCGTCACGTTCATCAGCGACGAGCCGTAGGCGAGCTTGCCGAGCTGGTCGAAGGTGGCGAAGGAGGTGCCCGCGTACGCCGCCTCGTAGCCGAGCGCGCGGTCGAGCTCGGTGGCGTGGCCGATGGACTCGTGGATCGTCAGCCAGAGGTTCGACGGGTCGACGATCAGGTCGTACGAGCCCGCCTGCACGCTCGGCGCCCGCATCTTCTCGGCGAGGTGCTCCGGGATGCGCGCGAGTTCCGCGTCCCAGTCCCAGCCGGTCCCGGTCAGGTACTCCCAGCCGCGGCCGACCGGCGGCGCGATCGTCCGCATCGAGTCGAACTCGCCGCTCGTCTCGTCCACGGCGACCGCGGTCAACTGCGGGTGCAGGCGCACCCGCTGCTGCGTGGTCACCGTCCCCGCCGTGTCCGCGTAGAACTTGTTCTCGTGCACCGTGAGCAGCGAGGCGTCCACGTGCGAGACCCCGTCGGCGGCGAGCAGCCGCGAGCTCCACTCGGCGAGCAGCCCGCTCTTCTCCTCGTCCGGCACGGAGAAGGGGTCGATCTCGTACGAGGAGATCCACGTCTTGTCCGCGTGCACGGGCTCACCCGCGAGCTCGACGCGCTCGTCGGAGCCCGCCGCCTTGATCACCTGGGCCGACAGCTTCGCCATCGCCACGGCCTGGGACGCGACCTTCGCCGCCGCGTCCATCGTCAGATCGACGCCCGATGCGAACCCCCAGGTCCCGCCGTGCACGACACGGACCGCATAGCCGAGGTCCGTGGTGTCCGAGGAGCCGGACGGCTTGGCGTCCCGCAGCCGCCAGGACGCGCTGCGCACCCGCTCCAGGCGGAAGTCCGCATGGTCGGCGCCCAGGGCACGCGCGCGGGCCAGCGCGGCGTCCGCGAGGGCCCGCAGCGGCAGCGCCGTGAAGGCTGCATCGATGGAATGAGGCACGGAATGTCTCCCTGCTGTCGGCACCGGTCAGCTCAGATCATGTCGCGCGTATGGGCCCGTGGGCCACAGTTTTCTGTAGGGATCCGACAGCGAGTCCCCTACGCCACTGTCGGTCGCCGATTCTCCGTATGGAGCACCGTACCGATAGGTTTTCGAGGTACCAGACAGCTATCGAAAGGGTGATCCGTTGAGCCGCTCGGTTCTCGTCACCGGAGGAAACCGGGGCATCGGCCTCGCCATCGCCCGCGCCTTCGCCGACGCCGGTGACAAGGTCGCGATCACCTGCCGCTCGGGTGAGCCGCCCCAGGTACTCGCGGAGCTCGGTGTCCTCGCCGTCAAGTGCGACATCACCGACGCGGAGCAGGTGGAGCAGGCCTACAAGGAGATCGAGGAGAAGCACGGTGCGGTGGAGGTCCTGGTCGCCAACGCCGGGATCACCAAGGACCAGCTCCTCATGCGCATGTCCGAGGAGGACTTCACGTCCGTACTCGACACCAACCTCACCGGCACCTTCCGTGTCGTGAAGCGCGCCAACCGCGGCATGCTGCGCGCCAAGAAGGGCCGTGTCGTCCTGATCTCCTCGGTCGTCGGCCTGATGGGCGGCCCCGGGCAGGCGAACTACGCCGCCTCGAAGGCCGGTCTGGTCGGCTTCGCGCGCTCGCTCGCCCGCGAGCTCGGGTCGCGCAATCTCACTTTCAACGTCGTGGCGCCCGGGTTTGTCGACACCGACATGACCAAGGCGCTGACGGACGAGCAGCGTGCGAGCATCATGGCGCAGGTACCGCTCAACCGTTACGCGCAGCCCGAGGAAGTAGCCGCCGCGGTGAAGTTCCTCGCCTCGGACGACGCCTCGTACATCACTGGAGCCGTCATCCCCGTTGACGGCGGATTGGGCATGGGTCACTGATCACCATGAGCGGAATTCTCGACGGCAAGAAGATCCTGATCACGGGCGTGCTGATGGAGTCCTCCATCGCGTTCCACGCGGCCAAGGTCGCGCAGGAGCAGGGCGCCGAGGTCATCCTCACCGCCTTCCCGCGCCCCACGCTCACCGAGCGCATCGCCAAGAAGCTGCCCAAGCCGGCCAAGGTCATCGAGCTCGACGTGACCAACCAGGAGCACCTGGACCGCCTGGAGGGCGTCGTCCGCGAGGAGCTCGGCAGCCTGGACGGAGTCGTCCACTCCATCGGCTTCGCGCCGCAGGACGCGCTCGGCGGCAACTTCCTGAACACGCCCTTCGAGTCCGTCTCGACGGCCATGCACGTCTCGGCGTTCTCCCTGAAGTCGCTCGCCATGGCCTGCCGCCCGCTGATGAACGACGGCGCCTCGATCGTCGGCCTCACCTTCGACGCGCAGTTCGCCTGGCCGCAGTACGACTGGATGGGCCCGGCCAAGGCCGCCCTCGAGGCCACCTCGCGCTACCTCGGGCGTGACCTCGGCAAGGACAACATCCGCTGCAACCTCATCTCGGCGGGCCCGATCGGCTCGATGGCCGCGAAGTCCATTCCGGGCTTCGGCGAGCTGGCCGAGGTGTGGAACACCCGCTCCCCGCTGGCGTGGGACATGGCCGACCCGGAGCCCGCGGGCCGCGGCATCGTCGCGCTGCTCTCGGACTTCTTCCCGAAGACGACGGGCGAGATCATCCACGTCGACGGCGGCGTGCACATGATGGGTGCCTGACCTTCTGATCAGGTCTTTCGTACGTTCTCGACGCCCCGTTTCCCGCTCTGTGCGGGGAGCGGGGCGTCACCCGTTCGGCCCACCGGCCGGGCGGCGGCCGGGCGGGGCGGCGCACCCTGAAGTGTGCGCCCGTCACCTCCTGCGGTGCTCGCCGCTCTCACCCTGCTGATCGCCCTGCCGTACGGCGCCGCGTCGCATGCCGTCGGAGAGGCGAAGCACCCCCACGCGCGCGTGCAGGCGGTCGAGCCCCGGCCGTTCGGCGCGGAGTGCCGCACCAGCGTCGAGGGTTCGGACGCCGTCGCGTACTGCCACAACCCGTACCCCGAGACCGACCGGATCCGGCTGCACGTGGAGTGCGACCGGTGGTGGGACATCGACAGCGACGGCGTCCTGGTCGAGGTGGGGCCCGCCACGACCGTGCGGCTCACCGGCCGGTGCTGGAAGGAGATCCGGTCGGTCTGGGTCAGCCACCAGAGGTGAAGGGCAGGGCCAGACTCAGACTCAGACTCAGGCGGGGTCGCGGGGGGTGTTCAACCGCTCCGGGCGGCACATGAACGGGTAGCCGGCGGCCTCCTTCGCCGCGGCCTCCTCGTCGTGCTCGCGGATCGCCTCGACGAGCCGGGCGTGGTCCATGTGGCTCTCGGGGGTCAGCTCCTTGCCGACGTCCTCGCGCAGCCAGTCCCGCAGGACCTCGCCCAGGTCCGCGTACATCGCCATCATCACGTCGTTGTGGGACGCGGCCACGACGGCCAGGTGGAAGGTCGCGTCGGCCGTCACGAACGCCTCCGCGTCGCCGGACGCCCAGGCCTGCTCACGGCGCTCCAGCAGGGCGTCGAGCTGCTTGAGGTCGCGCTCCGTGCGCCGCTGCGCGGCCAGCCTCGCCGCGCTCGACTCCAGGGTGCTGCGCAGCTCCGCGATGTGCCGGGGCTCCGCGTCGGCGAACCTGCGCTGCATGACGCCGGCGAGCTCGCTCGTCGCGACCACATAGGTGCCCGAGCCCTGCCGGATGTCGAGGAGGCCGTTGTGCGCGAGGGCGCGGACGGCCTCCCGGACGGTGTTGCGGGCCACGCCCAGCTGCTCGACCAGTTCGGGCTCGGTGGGGATGCGGGAGCCCACCGGCCACTCTCCGGAGGAGATCTGATTGCGCAGCTCGGCGATGACCTGCTCGGAGAGCGCTGAGCGGCGAGGGGTGGTCAGCGGCATGACGTTCCTTCGTACGCGGGATGACGGGCGGCCTGAGGGCCGAGGTCACGGGCGGTGTGTGTGCCAGAGATTACGGGTGCTGTGACGGAATCGGATTGGACAGCCAATCATCCCATGATTCTATGATGGCTCCATGGCCAGTGAGGAAACCAGGACGATGACGGCTGCGCAGACGCGGACGCAGGCACCGATACGCACCGACGCGACGGACGGGGCGACGGGCGGCGCGCTGCGCGACGCGGCGGCGAAACAGCCCGCCACGCGCGCGTGGGCGACGCGTCTCGTCGTCGTCGGCATCGTCCTCGCGGCGCTCAACCTCCGCCCGGCCATCACCAGCCTCGGCTCCCTCCTGGAAGAGGTGCGCGACGGGCTCGGCATGAGCGGCACGCTCGCCGGCCTGCTCACCTCCGTCCCGCCGCTCTGCTTCGCGATCTTCGGCGTGATGGCCCCGCGCCTGGCCCGCCGCTTCGGCCCCGGCGCGGTGGTGTGCGCGGGCATGGTCGCGATCGCGTCCGGCCTCGCGATCCGCCCCTTCCTGGGCGGCACGGCCGGCTTCCTCGCCGCGACCGCGCTCGCCCTCATGGGCATCGCGGTCAGCAACGTCCTGATGCCGGTGATCGTCAAGCGCTGGTTCCCCGAGAAGGTCGGCTCGATGACCGGCCTGTACTCGATGGCGCTCGCACTCGGTACGTCGATGGCGGCCGCCGTCACGGTGCCCATGACCGATGCGCTGGGCGGCAGTTGGCGGACCGGGCTCGCCGTGTGGGCGGTGCTCGCGGTCGTCGCCGTCGTGCCGTGGGTGGTGCTCGTGCGCGACCGGGGCGCGGGCGATTCCGCCTCGGCCCTCGCTTCGGCCTCCGCCTCCGCCGAGCACGTCTCGGCCGCCGTGCAGCGCGAGGACGCCGGTCTGCGCATCACCCGGAGCCGTACGGCTTGGGCGCTCGCCTGCTTCTTCGGACTCCAGGCCACCGCCGCGTACATCACGATGGGCTGGATGCCGCAGATCTTCCGTGACGCGGGCGTTCCGGCCGGGGAGGCGGGCGTGCTGCTCGCCGTCACCATGGCGATGGGCGTGCCGCTGGCCTTCGTCATCCCCCGGGTCGCGACGCGGCTGCCCAACCAGGGGCCCGTGGTGATGGTCCTCGGCGCGTGCGGTCTCGCCGGGTACGCGGGTCTCTACCTCGCCCCGGCGGGCGGCGCGTGGGTCTGGGCGCTGCTGCTCGGCGTGTCCAACTGCTCCTTCCCGCTGGCCCTGACGATGGTCGGGATGCGGGCCAAGAGCAGCGTGGGCGTCGCCAAGCTCTCGGCCTTCGCCCAGAGCACGGGCTATCTGATCTCGATCCCGGGCCCGCTCCTGGTGGGCGTCCTCTACCAGCACAGCGGCGGCTGGGAGCTGCCGATCGTGCTCATGGCCGCCCTGATGGTGCCCCAGATCGTGGTGGGCATCCTGGCGGGCCGCAACCGCACGGTCGAGGACGAGGTCGCCGCGGCGGCCTGATCCGGAGGGGCGGTGCGACCCCGCCGACGTCCGCCCGGACAAAGGGTGCGAGACTCGTCGTATGCCAGTGCTTGACCCGAACCCCCAGAACGGCCAGAAGAAACTGCTCATCGTGCTCGGCGCGATGCTGGCCATCACCGTCATCATCGGGATCGTCGCCTCCGTCGCCTCGCCGTGAACTGCCCCCGGCGGGGCGGATGGTGGGGCTAGCCCCACCATCCCCTAGGGGGTCAGTGTCAGGGTCAAGTGGGTGGATCACCGGATGTGCTGAGGGTCGCCGAGTCCGTAGTTTCGAGATGTGGCCGCGAAGACGCGGCACGGAGCACTCGAAGACCACGGAGGCGGCATGTCGGCCCGCTCGCACACCCGGCGCGAACTGGGAGCCCCCAAGGACTCAGCGAGCGTGGAGATCCAGCTTCCCTGGTGGGCCATCGCCCTCCCGGCCATCGCCTTCGCGGCACTGCTCCTGCTGATACTGAACCCGGCCGACGCGCACGCGGCGAGCGGCGACCCGGTGGTCACCCATCTGCTCGAGCGCGTCCAGGAGACGTTCTTCGGCGCGACGCCGTGACCCGCCCCCGGCAGGCGCCGTCACCCGTGCCGGGGGAGCGCCTCAACTCCCTGCGCCCGGCCGCGCGTTTCATGCGAAGCTGGGATGCATGAGCGTCGCAGAACCCCGCAGGATTGTCCTTTTCCGGCATGCGAAGGCCGATTGGCCGCAGGTGTCCGACCACGACCGGCCGCTCGCGGAGCGAGGCCGCAAGGATGCCCCCGTCGCCGGGCGCAAGCTCGCCGACAGCGGCATCCCGTTCGATCTGGCCCTCTGCTCGACCGCGGCCAGGACCCGCGAGACATGGAAGCTCGCCGTCCACGAGCTGCCCCATAGGCCCAAGACGGTCTACGAGGACCGGCTGTACGAAGCTTCTCCGGGCGAGCTGATCGCCGTGCTCAACGAAACCCCGGACGACGTGCAGAACGTCGTCCTGATCGGCCACAACCCCGGAGTCCAGGGCCTCGCCGACATCCTTGCCGGGGACGCCGAGGGCGATGCCCAGGTGCGGATGAACCGCCGCGGCTTCCCGACGTCGGCCTACGCCGTCCTGACGTACTCCGGCTCGTGGAAGGCCCTGGAGCCGGGGGTCGGCACGCTCGTCGACTACTGGGCGCCTTCCGAGTGACCCTCACTCTCCGTACGAAGAAGGGCCCGGTACCGCAGCGGTACAGGGCCCTTCTTCGTACGTGAGGTGCGGGCGCCGTCAGTCGGCGTGCGTGTCCGCCGCCTCCACCTCTTCGCGGGTGACGCCGAGGAGATAGAGCACGGTGTCGAGGAAGGGGACGTTCACCGCGGTGTGCGCGGCCTCGCGGACGACGGGCTTGGCGTTGAAGGCGACGCCGAGACCGGCCGCGTTCAGCATGTCGAGGTCGTTGGCGCCGTCGCCGATCGCGACGGTCTGCTCCAGCGGGACCCCGGCCTCCATGGCGAAGCGGCGAAGCAGCCGGGCCTTGCCCGCGCGGTCCACGATCTCCCCGGTCACCTTGCCGGTGAGCTTGCCGTCGACGATCTCCAGGGTGTTGGCCTGCGCGAAGTCGAGGCCGAGACGTTCCTTCAGATCATCCGTGACCTGGGTGAACCCGCCGGATACGACGCCCACTTGGTAGCCGAGGCGCTTCAGCGTACGGATGAGGGTGCGGGCGCCGGGGGTGAGGCGGACCTCGGAGCGGACCTTGTCGACGACCGAGGCGTCGAGCCCGGCGAGCAGCTCCACGCGGGCGTGCAGCGACTGCTCGAAGTCAAGCTCTCCGGCCATCGCGGCGGCAGTCACCTCGGCGACCTTGTCCTCGCAGCCCGCGTGCGCCGCGAAGAGCTCGATCACCTCGTCCTGGATGAGGGTCGAGTCGACGTCCATCACGACCAGCCGCTGGGCGCGGCGGTGCAGGCCCGCGGCCACGACGGCGACGTCCACGCCGAGCTTCGCCGCCGCCAGGGCGAGGGCGGTGCGCAGCGGTTCGGTCTCCGTGCCGGACACGGCGAACTCCACTGCGGTGACCGGGTACTTGGCGAGCCGGAAGATGCGGTCGATGTTGCCGCCGGTCGCGGTGATGCTGGCGGCGATCTCGGCGGTCGACTCCGCCGTGAGGGGGTGCCCGAGCACCGTCACGTGGGAACGGCCGAGGCCGCGCGGGCGGTTGTCGCCGATGCCCGAGATGATCTCGGCCTGCATCTTCAGGGAGTCGGCCCAGCTGTGCACGGTGGACCGCAGGTCGCCTTCCAGGCCGGGCGGCGGCGCGGTCACGAGCGCGCACAGCACTATGCGGCCGCGGGTGACGACCTGCTCGATGTCGACGACGTCGACGGAGTAGGCGGCGAGGGTGTCGAAGAGGCCGGCGGTGATGCCCGGGCGGTCCTTGCCGAAGATCTTGACGAGGAGCGTCGGGGTGTCGGCGGGGGAGGTCTCTTGGGGCTGCGAAGCGCTCATGGTGTTCCCACCGTATCCGCAGGCCGCGGCCGGCTGCGGGGGTGGTCCGCGTGCCGGACGTTCCGGCTGCGGGTGGGCGGGGTGACCTGTCCCGCCGCTTCGCGACGGATTTTTCCCGCCCACCCACCCGATTACCCGGCGGTGCCGGGGCGGGCGGGTCGGTGGCCGCCTTGATGGAGGGGTGGGCCGCCGCCTCCTGCGGGTGGGATTTCCCGTTGTGGGGGGCCATTGCCCCAGGCGGGCGGGTGTTCCGCCCGTCCCAGTTGTGCGTGGGCCTTCCGCCCGTCCCCGTCGTGCGTGGGTATTCCGGCCGTCCGTCCCCGTTGTGGGCAGGCGTTCCGCACGGCGGAACGGGTGGGCACAACGCCCAAGCTGCCGGGTGCCGTCACCCCCTCCGCGGACCCGGCGGCGGAGGAGGAGGCGGCGGTGGCGGAGGCCAGTCACCGTTGCCCGAAGGGCGGGGCCGCGGCTTCGGGGATGGTGGCGGCGGCGCTATCGGCCCCACCACCGTCGGCGCGCTGTACACATCCTTCGGCGGCCGCAGGTACGGATTGGTGTCCGGATTCGGTGGCCGGTGCGGCGCACCGGGGCTGTACGGCCCCGAAGCCCCAGCCCCAGCCCCAGCCAACACTTCGGACGTCGCCCCGGCAGCAGCCACTTCGGCCAGAGGAGACACCCGCCCACCCGCAGCCCCCGTGGCCACGGCAAGCAGCGCCCCCACCGCCCCCGCCCCCGCCCCCCACGCCACCCCGAGCAGCAACGCCACCCCCAGCTGCCCATGCAGCTCGATCCCCGCCCCGAACGCGTCGAAGCCGAGGACGGAGAGCGAGGCATCGGCGGACACCCCGGTCAGCCACACCATCAGCGGGAGCGCCACCGCCGTCACGACCCCCAGCCGCACCGCACATCCCGCGGCGAACCGCAGAGCGCCCACCTCGCCACGTACGAAGGGCGAACGCACGGCGGCAAGCACCCCCGCGAACAGCATCATCAGCGCCGCCGCAACGCCGAGCAGCCACACCCGCCCGTCAAGCTCGGCGAGCCGCCCCAGCGTCACCGCCTCGTTCCCCGAGGCCCCCGACCCCGTCAGGAGATCGTCCAGCGGGTCGGGAAGGAGCTTCGCCAGCTCACCCGTGGCCTCGCCGTCCCACGGCACGAAGAGCCCGATGGGCACCCCGAGCCACACCCCGTTCGGCGCCCCGAGCAGCGCGGCACCCGCGATCCGCTTCGGATGGGCGTCGCCGACCATCGCGTACAGGGCCGCCGCAAGGCCGGCGAGCACCGCCACGAGCACCACCGTGACCAGCGCGGACACGGCGGGCCGCACCACCCGGTGCACGACGTCCCACCCGCGCGGCAGCGGCGTGCGCCGCGAGGCGAGCAGCGCGATCACGAGCACACCGATCACCCACACCGCGCCCCCGAGCAGCGTCGGTCCGGTGTCCACGGTGAAGCCGACGGCCGCCTTCGCCTGGGCGAGATCGCCGAGCCGGTCGGGCAGCAGACCGCCGATGTCGCCGAGACCGTCGGGCAGTTTGTCGGTGATGTCGTCGGGGAGTTGATCGATCCCTTTGTCGATTCCCTTGTCGATGCCCAGCTGCTCGCCGTCGATCGTGATGATGTCGTGACCGGCCCAGGCGAGCCCCGCGAGCATCGCGAGGAACAGGGCGACCACCGAGCCCACGCGCGCGGCCAGTTCGGCGGGCGTGATGGTGACTCCCGCCGTACGTAAGGAACGCAGGAAGAAGTACGCGAGGAGGAGCGCGCCCGCGAGCCCGACGCCCAGTGGCGCGATGTCGATCGCGGTGGTCGCCTCCGCGCCTTCGAGGCCGAACGCCGACACATCGCCGGACGGCGTGACCGAACCGCCCGCGCCAAGGGCCACCACCGCCGCCGTCATCGGCCCGAGCGACGCGACGGCGTCCGCGCCGAGCAGATGGAGCCCCAAGGCCGCCGTGCCGGCCATGCCGATCAGGGCCCAGCTGACCGCGGCGATCGCGGAGAGCAATACGTCGCCCCACCGCACACCCCGGCCGTCGACTCCTTTGGCGCCGGTCTCCATCAGGCCCCCCTGACTTGCGCTGCCTCACACGGCGATGCCCCGTTCATGCGAGATGTGCGCAATGCGCATGATCCGTATGCACTGATGGGCTGTTACTACTCTCCGGGCGGATTTCTGCCCCGTCAACGGGGCAACCACAGAGGCCCGTACGCAGTCTTCACAAGGCCCGACTTTCGGTCAGAGGCCTCCGCCTGAAATAGTTCCTCCCGATGTTCGACATCCCTAGACTCCCCATCGATGGGGGCTAGCTCGGGGGACAACTCAGTGGGGCTGGAGTGCCGGAACTCGTACTGGAATTGAATGGAAGGACCTGGACGCTCGATCCGTCCAGGTCGTACACCCTCGGACGTGATCCGCAGGGAGATCTCTCGCTTGACGACGCCAGAGTGTCCTGGCGTCATGCCACGATCAGCTGGAGCGGCCGCAGTTGGGTCATTGAGGACCACGGCAGCACCAACGGCACCTTTGTGCAGGGCCAGCGGATCCACCAGATGGAAATCGGCCCGGGCTCGGCCGTGCACCTCGGCAACGCGACCGACGGTCCGCGGCTCAACGTGTCCGGCAGCGCCTCGGGCGCCGCCGCTGCCGCCGTCTCCGCACCGCAGCAGCACGCCCAGCAGCAGGCCGCGCCGCAGCAGGCGCCCCAGCAGGAGGCACCCGGCTGGGCCGCCCAGCAGCAGGCTCCGCACCAGCAGGCACCCCAGCAGCAGGGCTGGCAGCAACAGCAGCCTCAGCAGCACCAGCACCAGCCGCAGCAGCAGCAGCCGCACGTGCCCCCGCAGCAGGGTGGCTACGCGCAGCAGCCCCCCGGTTCCGGCGGCGTCGCGGGGGCCCCGCCGGTCTACGGCGACCGCAGCCCGACGACGTTCCACCAGCTCTCGCTCGGCCGCAAGATGCGCATCGGTCGTGCCCTGGAGAACGAGCTGGTCGTCTCCGACCTGCAGGTCTCGCGGCACCACGCCGAGTTCACGGCCACTCCGGACGGCCGCTTCGAGATCCACGATCTCGGCTCGCACAACGGCACGTACGTCAACGGCCAGCCGGTCGCGAAGTCGGGCTCGGCCCTCATCGGCCCGAACGACATCGTCAGCGTCGGTCACTCGACCTTCCGTCTCGTCGGTGACCGCCTCGAGGAGTTCGTCGACACCGGTGAGGTCTCCTTCTCCGCCCGCCACCTGACGGTGACGGTCGACGGCGGCAAGCAGATCCTCAAGGACGTCTCCTTCGGCGTCCCGGAGAAGTCGCTCATCGCGGTCATCGGCCCCTCCGGCTCCGGCAAGTCCACCCTGCTCAAGGCGCTCACCGGCTACCGGCCCGCCAACCAGGGCGACGTCCTCTACGACAACCGGAACCTCTACAAGCAGTTCGCCGAGCTGCGCCAGCGCATCGGTCTGGTCCCGCAGGACGACATCCTGCACAAGGAGCTGACCGTCAAGAAGGCCCTCAAGTACGCGGCCAAGCTCCGCTTCCCCGGTGACACCGCGGAGGCCGAGCGCGAGGCCCGTATCGACGAGGTCCTGCGCGAGCTCAAGCTGGACATCCACAAGGAGAAGAAGGTCACCTCCCTCTCCGGTGGCCAGCGCAAGCGCGTCTCGGTGGCCCTCGAGCTGCTCACCAAGCCGTCGCTGATCTTCCTGGACGAGCCGACCTCCGGCCTCGACCCGGGCATGGACCGCGACGTCATGCAGCTCCTGCGCGGCCTCGCCGACGACGGCCGTACGGTCCTCGTCGTCACGCACTCGGTCGCCGAGCTGGCGATCTGTGACAAGCTCCTGGTGATGGCGCCGGGCGGTTCGGTCGCCTACTTCGGTCCGCCGGAGGAAGCGCTCAACTTCTTCGGCTACACCACCTGGGCCGACGTCTTCTCGGCGTTCGAGAACTACCGCGACTACGACTGGGCGGGCCGCTGGAAGGGCTCGCAGCACTACCAGATGTACGCCGCGGACATCGACGCCGTCGCCGCGCAGTCCGTACAGATGCCGCCGCCGCAGGCGGTCCGGCCGCCCAAGCCGCAGGGCTGGGGTTCGCAGCTGTGGACGCTGATCCGCCGCTACTCCGCGGTGATCGCCTCCGACAAGGGCTTCCTCGGCCTGATGGTGATCCTGCCCGCGGTCCTCGGCATCGTCAGTGTCGTCATTCCGGCCGACTTCGGGCTCGGCCCGCCCAAGCCGCCGTCGAAGTTCAACGGCGACGCGGGCACGATCATGCTGATCCTCGCGGTCGGCATGTGCTTCTCGGGCGCGGCCAACTCCGTACGTGAGCTGATCAAGGAACGGGTCATCTACGAACGGGAACGGGCCACCGGCCTGTCCCGCTCGGCGTACCTGATGTCCAAGGTCATCGTGCTCGGCGTGATCACGGCCTTCCAGGGCGTCATCATCTGCGGCATCGGCTTCGCGACGCGCGACATGCCGGAAGAGGGCCTGATCATGCCCCCGGCCGTCGAGATCTGCCTGGTCATCATCGCCCTGGGCTTCACCTCGATGATGTTCGGCCTGGTCATCTCCTCGCTGGTGAAGACCGCCGAGAAGACCATGCCGCTCCTGGTGATGTTCGCGATCGTCCAGGTCGTCTTCACCGGCGTGCTCTTCCAGGTCTACGGCTCGCCGGGCCTTGAGCAGTTCGCCTGGCTGATGCCGTCGCGCTGGGCCATCGCCGGTGCGGGCTCCACGCTGGACCTCGCGCACCTGATGCCGCCGTGGGACCCGAAGAACCCCACGGATCTCGACCCGCTGTGGGAGCACTCGGCCGGGCAGTGGGGTCTGAACATCACGATCCTGCTCCTGATCGGCATCGCCTGCGGCTTCGCGGTCGCGCGACTGCTGCGCCGCCACGAGCCGGAGGTCATGCGCAAGTAAGCGCGTGACGCGCGGGCCTCTCGCCCCGCGGACATACGGAGAAGGGCGGCACCCCCTGGGG
>NZ_JBHYIG010000107.1:0-12395 GCF_042740015.1 Streptomyces sp. NPDC059037 | reverse complement strand
GCGCGGGCGCCCCCCCCCCGCGCTCGTTCTAACCGCAATATTCGGGGGTCGCGGGGGGCCACCTCCCCCCCCCCAAATTCCGTTGCGGGGCGCCCCCCGGGGGGGGGTGCCGCCCTTCGGCGTCCGTGGGCCTCGCCTTCGCGGCTGAAGAGGTCCGTTGATCAGGCGATCAAGGCTCAGTAGGCGCCGTTCACGTTGTCCATCGAGCCGTACTTGTCGGCCGCGTAGTTGGCCGCGGCCGTGATGTTGGCGACCGGGTCGTAGATGTTCGTGGACGTGCCCGCGACGTGGTACGCCTCGAACGTCGGCTTGATGACCTGGAGCAGGCCGATCGACGGGGTGCCGTTGATCGCGTTGATGTCCCAGCCGTTGACGGCGTTCGGGTTGCCCGTGGACTCACGCATGATGTTGCGGTGCAGGCCCTCGTAGGAGCCGGGGATGCCCTTGGACTTCATGATGTCCAGGGACTGGCGTATCCAGCCGTCGAGGTTGTTGGCGTAGACCGGCTTGCGCGCGGCGGCACGGCTCGCGGCTTCCTTGGCCTTGCGCGCGTCCTCGGCCTTCTTCTTGGCCGCGGCCTCGTCGGCCGCCTTCTTCTTCGCGGCGGCGGCGGCGTCGGCCTTCTGCTTCGCCGTGACGGCGTCCTTGGCGGCGGTGTGCTGCTTGATGACGCCGGCCTCGACGGCCTGCTGGGCGTCGACGTTCTGCTTGAAGGCCACCGGGGAGGCCGTCACGTTCTGGGTGCCGGCTTCGGCGCTGCCCGGCACGAGGGAGAAGGCGAGGGCGGCGGCGCCGAGCGTGGCGACACCGGCGATCGAGAACTTCTGGGTCTTGGTCAGCGCGGGGCGACTATGACCAGGGGTGCTGAGCTTGGGCATGGCAGATGGACCTCTTCGAATCGCGGAGGTCGCTCTGGTCCGGTGGGGACATTGCTTCTCCGGCACAAACGCCGCGGTGCGTGACCGCGGCGCCGAGCGACGGGAGCAATTCTTAGCGGCAGCAAAATTCTGTGGCAAAGGAGTGACGTACGAAGCCGGATAGTGGATCAGGGGTCGCGCTGTGCCCTTTTACCGGCATACATCCCCTGCCGATAAAGGACTTTCTTATCAACTAGGGACCTTCGTACGTGACGTGCGCCCTATGTGCGGCCTCACATCGGGCACGTAACAACCTCACCATCAGTTGCCAGAGCAACTCTCAGCGTGAGGACTCTCCTCCGGGAGGATGAGGTGGACGTCGCCGAACTCATGCCAGAGGTAGAGACGGCGTACCGCCTCGGTGTAACCCCGGTCCACGGCGGCCCGGCCCGCGACCGCCTCCAGCATCAGCAGATGCGAGGCCCCCGGCTCGTGCAGCCCGGTGAGCAGACCGTCCACCACGCGTACGCCGCGCTCCGGTGTCACCACGAGCTCCGTGCGTCCCTCGGCGGCCCTGACCGCCCCGTCGGGCCCCGTCGCCGATTCGACGGCTCGCACCGCCGTCGTGCCGACCGCGATGACGCGGCCCCCGCCGGCCCTGGCCGCGTTGATGAGCCGCGCCGACGTCTCCGGCACCGCGAAGCGCTCGGGGTACGGCGGCTCGTGCGCCTCGGGCGACGCGACCCCCGTGTGCAAGGTCACCGGGGCGAACTGCACACCCCGGCTCACCAGCTGCGCCACCAGGTGCTCGGTGAAGGGCCGGGCGGCGCTCGGCATCTCGGCACTGCCCGAGCCGTCGGCCGACGGCAGCGCGAACACCGTCTGATAGGCGGAGAGCGGCTGGTCCCGCTCCGTATAGGAGTAGCGGATGGGGCGCCCGTGCCGGTGCAGCAGCGCGGGCACGTCACCGGACACTCGCGCCCACCACAACCGCCCGCTCCCGGCAGCCAGCGGCTCCTCGCAAATGAGGTGTGCGTCTCCGGGGAGCTGTACGTATGAATACGCAGGCCCGCCCGCGCGTGCGCGCGTAGTGCCCCAATTGTCCGGATCGCGCAACTCGACGGCCCACCGTCCGTCATCGCCCCGCGTCGAGAAATGCACCACCACGCGCGCGTGCCCGAGTGTTCCGTCGACCGCCGCGGGCAGCGTCCGTGACGTGTTCACGATCAGCAGGTCCCCGGCCCGCAGCAGCGCGGGCAGCTCCGCGAACGCGTGGTGCGACACCTCGGTCCCGCGCGACACGAGCAGCCGCACCGCGTCCCTGCCCAGACCGGGCCCCCGCTGCTCGGCGGGGACCCTGGCCGCAAGGCCCTCGGGCACCTTCACGGCGAGTGTCATCGGGCGTCCGGCGAGGTGAGCAGGGCAGGGGCGGCGTAGCGGCCGCTCGCGGGCCGCTCGTCGAGCAGCCGCAGGAAGGCGGGCACCACCGTCGCGGGCAGCGGCCGGCCCGAGTCGTCGTCCAGGGGGACGGCCGCCCGATAGAGGTCCGTCCGCAGGTCACCGGGGTCCACGGCCCACACCCGGATCCCCGGCTCCTCCACGGCGAGAACCGCCGAGAGCTGATCGAGGGCGGCCTTGGACGCCCCGTAACCGCCCCAGGTCTCGTACGCCTCGGCAGCCGCGTCGGAGCTGACGTTCAGGACCGCACCGCCGGACGCCCGCAGCAGCGGCAGCGACTCCCCGATCAGCCCCAGCGCCGCCACCACATTGGTCTCGAACGCCTGCCGCAACCCGTCGACGCCGAGCTCCTCCAGGCGCACGAGCGGCTCAGCGCCCAGCGCGCTCGCGTTGTTCACCAGCAGATCCAGACCGCCGAGACCGCGCGCCGCCGTCACCAGGGCGGCTCGGTGCGCCGCATCGGTGACATCCCCGGCGACGGCCTCCACGCGCGTGCCGTGCGCCTCCAGCTCGCGCGCGGACTCCTTGAGCGCCGCGCCCGTTCTGGCGTCGACGACCAGATCCCAGCCCCGCTCGGCGAGCGCCGCCCCCAGTGCGCGCCCCAGCCCCTTCGAAGCCCCCGTGATGATCGCTACCGGCATGACATCCGTCCCCTCGGGTCGCCGCGGCGACCGCTGATCCAGCGGCTGCCCCCACGGTAGGAACGGATCCGCCGCGGGCGCCTCGTGCGCGGGCCGCAACGGCGCAGGGTCCTTGGCCCTACGCCCACGGTCCTAGGCGGGGGCCGCCACAGGTCCGATACGCACTGTCACACCCCGCCGGTACGGTGAGGCCATGAGTCAAGGTCCAAGGTCCGGCCTGAACGCGGTGAGTTCCGCGCTCCTGGCCATGAGCAGGCAGCTCGAGGTGCGCGACGTCCTCAAGACGATCGTCGCCTCGGCCCGCGAGCTGCTCGACGCCGAGTACGCGGCGCTCGGTGTCCCCGACGACCACGGCGGCTTCGCCCAGTTCGTCGTCGACGGCGTCAGCGATGAGCAGTGGCGGGCCATCGGCCCGCTGCCCCGTCAGCACGGCATCCTGGCCTCGATGCTGCACAAGGCCGAGCCCGAGCGCCTCGGCGACGTGCGCGAGGACCCCCGCTTCGAGGGCTGGCCGTCCGCCCACCCGGAGATGTCCGACTTCCTGGGCCTGCCGATCCGGTACGGGGAAGAGACGCTGGGCGCGCTCTTCCTCGCGAACAAGCAGTGCCCCAAGCCGACGGGCGGCTGCGGCTTCACCGCCGACGACGAGGAGCTCCTTTCGCTCCTGGCCCAGCACGCCGCGATCGCCCTCAACAACGCCCGGCTCTACGAACGGAGCCGCGAGCTGACCATCGCCGAGGAGCGCTCGCGCCTGGCCCATGAACTGCACGACGCCGTGAGCCAGAAGCTGTTCTCGCTGCGCCTGACTGCCCAGGCGGCGGCCGCCCTGGTGGACCGCGACCCCTCACGGGCCAAGGGCGAACTCCAGCAGGTGGCCGTGCTCGCGGCCGAGGCGGCGGACGAACTGCGCGCCGCCGTCGTGGAGTTGCGCCCCGCCGCCCTGGACGAGGACGGCCTGGTGGCCACCCTGCGGACGCACACCCAGGTCCTGGACCGCGCGCACTCCGCCGAAGTCACCTTCGACAGCTGCGGAGTCCGGGCGCTGCCCGCCGCCCAGGAGGAGGCGATGCTGCGGGTCGCCCAGGAGGCCCTGCACAACGCCCTGCGCCACTCGGGGGCGGCCCGCGTCGACGTGACCCTCATCCGGCGCGGTGCGGGCGCCGTGCTGCGCGTCAGCGACGACGGCAGCGGCTTCGACCCGCGCGGAGTCCGGCGCGCGGGGCGGCACTTGGGCCTGGTCTCGATGCGGGACCGGGCCGGCGGGGTCGGCGGACGGCTGACCGTGGAATCGGAGCCCGGAAAGGGCACGACGATCGAGATGGAGGTTCCCGGTGGCTGACGCCGCGTCACGGAAAGCAGGGATCCGGGTGCTGCTGGTCGACGACCACCAGGTCGTCCGCCGCGGTCTGCGTACGTTCCTGGAGGTGCAGGACGACATAGAGGTCGTGGGAGAGGCGTCGGACGGCGCCGAAGGTGTCGCGCAGGCCGAGGAGTTGAAGCCGGACGTCGTCCTCATGGACGTCAAGATGCCCGGCATGGACGGCGTCGAGGCGCTGCGCAAGCTCCGCGAACTGGCCAACCCCGCGCGCGTGCTCATCGTCACCAGTTTCACCGAGCAGCGCACCGTCGTCCCGGCCCTGCGCGCGGGCGCCGCGGGGTACGTCTACAAGGACGTCGACCCGGACGCCCTCGCCGGCGCCATCCGCTCGGTGCACGCGGGCCATGTGCTCCTGCAGCCCGAGGTGGCGGGGGCGCTGCTCTCCCAGGAGGAGGCCAACACCGGGCAGGGGAGAGGCAGTTCGCTCACCGAGCGGGAGCGCGAGGTCCTCGGTCTCATCGCCGACGGCCGCTCGAACCGCGAGATCGCCCGCGCTCTCGTCCTCTCCGAGAAGACCGTCAAGACGCACGTCTCGAACATCCTGATGAAGCTGGACCTCGCCGACCGCACCCAGGCCGCGCTGTGGGCCGTACGACATGGTGTGACTGGCTGATCCACGCTCCGGCGCACACCGTCACCGTCAGCGCGGACCGTCGCGTTCCGGGCTGAGATTCATACCGTCGTGTGGATGTCCCCCAAATGGCGCAACCTACGGTCCGCCCCGCCGTTCTCCAGTGCGTGCTGCGGCGGCTGGCCGCAGCGATCGCTAGGAGGGTCCAGAAGTGAAGAACCTGAAGAAGGCCGCGGCTGTCACGATGGTGGCGGGTGGCCTCGTCGCCGCCGGCGCCGGTCTCGCCTCCGCCACGGGCGGCGCGAACGCGCACGGCGAGGCCGTCGGGTCCCCGGGCATCGGCTCGGGCAACCTCGTCCAGGCGCCGGTGCACATCCCCGTGAACGCCGTGGGCAACACCGTGTCCGTCATCGGCGCCCTCAACCCGGCCTTCGCGAACGACGGCCTGAACGCCTGACAGATGCTCCAGGCGCAGAAGTGACCACCGGCCCCTCGGGTAACTCCCGGGGGGCCGGTCTGTTGCACCCCGAAGCGCCGCGGGGCACTGTGCCCCGTCAGGGGCGCGGGGAACTGCGCGCCAAGCCACAACGCACCCGCACCCGCACCCAAACAACAAGCCCTCCGCCGCGCACCCCGGAACCGCCCAAGCGCCGCAGGCTACCGCTCACGCTCCTCCACGAACGCGTTGTACGCAGCCACCTGCGCCCGCCGGGCCGTCCGCTCGACCGGACGCAACGCCTCGCCCCGCGCCGCCATCTCCGAGGCGCTCACGGCCCCGCCATGGCCGTTCTCGTACGCCACCGAAATCAGCAGGCCGACGCGCTGGGCCAGCTCCAACACCCGTACCGCCCGCGGCGGATACCCGGGTGCGAGCGCCTCGCGCCCCCGCTCCGCCCGCGCCCGGTAGGCGTCCACCGCGGCCTCGGCAACCGGACCCGACCCCGCGACGTCGAGCCGCGACAGCACGGCAGTCGCCTCCCGCAGCGCCTCCGCCAGCTCACGCTCCGCCTCACCCAGCGAGGGCACATCGGCGGGCGGCGCCTCCCGCACCGGCAGGCAGTGCCAGACGACCTCCACATGAAGGTCGCCGTCGGGCCCGGCCTCGTACACCTCGGGAACGAGCCCGTACGGCGCGCCGAACGCGACGACGGCCTCCTCCGCGTCGAGGGCGCGCGCGTTGAACTCCGGCGGCCCGCTCAGCCCGAGCGGATGCCCGGGCGCGGGCAGCGCGACCCGGAACCCGGTCACCCCGAGCGAGCGCAGCCGTCCGAAGGCGAGCGTGAGTCCGACCGGCCCCGACTCGCCGGGAAGACCTTCGACCCGGTGCACGGCGTCGTCGCCGACCACCGCGAGCACCGCGTCATCCGGTGAGACAAGTCCGGCAAGAAGGGCATTTCCCCATGCCGCCAAGCGTCCTGAGCGTTCTTCCGAGAGCATGCGTACAGCCTAAGGACCGGGCTAACGGCTGGACCGCCCGACCGGTGGCGTAGGTTTTCTCCAGGGGACTGCGTCCACAGGCGCAAGCGACAGCCGAGACTGCAATGGGAGACAACGCGCTCATGAGCGATGTACTGGAGCTGGAGGACGTATCCGTGGTCCGCGAGGGCCGGGCTCTGGTGGACCAGGTCTCCTGGTCGGTCAAGGAGGGGGAGCGCTGGGTCATCCTCGGCCCGAACGGCGCGGGCAAGACCACCCTCCTGAACATCGCGTCGAGCTACCTCCACCCGAGCTCCGGCTCCGCCACCATCCTCGGCGAGACCCTCGGCAAGCCCGGCACGGACGTCTTCGAACTCCGCCCCCGCATCGGCGTCGCCGGCATCGCGATGGCCGAGAAGCTGCCCAAGCGCCAGACCGTGCTCCAGACGGTTCTCACGGCCGCCTACGGCATGACCGCCGGCTGGCACGAGGACTACGAGGACGTCGACGAGCAGCGCGCCCGTGCCTTCCTCGACCGCCTCGGCATGACCGACTACCTGGACCGCAAGTTCGGCACCCTCTCCGAGGGAGAGCGCAAGCGCACCCTGATCGCCCGCGCCCTGATGACCGACCCCGAGCTGCTGCTCCTCGACGAGCCCGCCGCGGGCCTCGACCTGGGCGGCCGCGAGGACCTCGTACGCCGTCTCGGCCGCCTCGCCCGCGACCCGATCGCCCCCTCGATGATCATGGTCACGCACCATGTCGAGGAGATCGCCCCCGGCTTCACCCACGTCCTGATGATCCGCCAGGGCAAGGTCATGGCCGCGGGCCCGCTGGAGCTCGAACTCACGTCCCGCAACCTCTCCCTCTGCTTCGGCCTGCCCCTGGTGGTCGAGGAGCGCGGCGAGCGCTGGAGCGCCCAGGGCCTGCCGCTCGGCTGACGCACTCCAACACGCCCCGGGCGGGAGATCGCGGTGCCCTGTCCGGGACGGGCCCGCGGTCCTACCATGACCATGTGGAGAACATCGACGCATGGGTGTGGTGGCTGATCGGCGCGGTCGCACTCGGAATCCCGCTCGTCATGACGGCCATGCCGGAGTTCGGCATCCTCTCCGTGGGCGCGGTCGCCGGCGCCGTGACCGCCGGACTGGGCGGCGGCACCGTCCTCCAAGTCGTCGTCTTCGCCGCCGTCTCCGTCGCGCTCATCGCGGTCGTACGCCCCATAGCGGCCCGGCACCGCGCCCAGCGCCCCGAACTGGCCACGGGCGTAGAGGCGTTGAAGGGCAGGACGGCCGTCGTCCTGGAACGGGTCGACGGGTCCGGCGGCCGGATCAAGCTCGCGGGCGAGACCTGGTCGGCGCGCGCACTGGACAAGGACCAGAGCTACGAGGCGGGGCGCGAGGTCGATGTGGTCGAGATCGACGGAGCGACGGCCATCGTCATGTGAATGCCCCACGGCGCGCGCAGCGGTCTGACAGACTCGACCAGCAAGATCTTCAACAGCTCAGCAGAGACAGCTCAGCAGAGTCCGCAGAGATCTTCCGGAAACGCCGAGGCAAGAGGGGTACGGGGAACAACGATGGAACCAATCATCATCGTCCTGATCATTCTGGTGGTGCTGGTCTTCATCGCCCTGATCAAGACGATCCAGGTCATCCCGCAGGCCAGCGCCGCGATCGTAGAGCGCTTCGGCCGCTACACCCGCACGCTGAACGCGGGCCTGAACATCGTCGTCCCGTTCATCGACTCGATCCGCAACCGCATCGACCTCCGTGAACAGGTCGTCCCCTTCCCGCCCCAGCCGGTGATCACCCAGGACAACCTGGTGGTCAACATCGACACGGTCATCTATTACCAGGTGACCGACGCACGGGCCGCGACGTACGAAGTCGCCAGCTACATCCAGGCGATCGAGCAGCTCACCGTCACCACGCTCCGCAACATCATCGGTGGCATGGACCTGGAGCGGACCCTGACCTCCCGCGAGGAGATCAACGCGGCACTGCGCGGCGTCCTCGACGAGGCGACCGGCAAGTGGGGCATCCGCGTCAACCGCGTCGAGCTCAAGGCGATCGAGCCGCCGACCTCCATCCAGGACTCGATGGAGAAGCAGATGCGCGCCGACCGTGACAAGCGCGCCGCGATCCTCCAGGCCGAAGGTGTACGGCAGTCCGAGATCCTGCGCGCCGAAGGCGAGAAGCAGTCCGCGATCCTGCGCGCCGAAGGTGAGGCCAAGGCCGCGGCCCTGCGCGCAGAGGGTGAAGCACAAGCCATCCGTACGGTCTTCGAGTCGATCCACGCGGGCGACCCGGACCAGAAGCTGCTCTCCTACCAGTACCTCCAGATGCTCCCGAAGATCGCCGAGGGCGACGCGAACAAGCTCTGGATCGTGCCCAGCGAGATCGGCGACGCCCTCAAGGGCCTCGGCGGCGCACTCGGCAACTTCGGCCCCCTGGGCGGCGGTTCGGGCACCCCGGCACCTACCGAGCGCCGCGAGCAGCCCCCGATCGACTGACGCGCGAAACCCGCGCCCCGAAGGGGCGCGGGGAACTGCGCGCTCAGCCAAGAACGACCCGCACCCGACAGGTACAGCGCCGAGCGGCTACGCCGCAGGCTGCGCCAGCCAGCCGGGCAGCGAGGCCAACTCATCCCGCCCAAGCGACAAGAGCATCGCGTCCGCAGGGGTCGGCTCAAAGGGCTGCCGCAGCAACGGCATACCCGCCTCCTCCGGCGTACGATCCGCTTTGCGGTGATTGTCCATCGCGCAGGAAGCCACCGTGTTCAGCCACGAGTCCGCACCGCCCTGCGCCTTGGGCACCACGTGGTCGACCGTCGTCGCACGCCTGCCGCAGTAGGCGCACCGGTGCTGGTCCCGCACCAGCACACCCCGCCTGGACCACGGAGCCTGTCTTCGGAAGGGCACCCGTACATACCTGCAGAGTCTGATCACCCGAGGCACGGGTATGTCGACCGCCGCCGCGCGCACACGGAGTCCGGGGTGGGCGTGCTCGACCACGGCCTTGTCCTGGAGCACCAGAACGACGGCTCGGTTGAGCGTCACCGTCGAGAGCGGCTCGAAGCTCGCGTTCAGCACCAGCGTGTCCCGCATCAACCTGCCCACCTCCCGTATGCACCGGCCCACCGCCTGGCGGGCTGGGATCAACTCTGGCCGGGCACGCCGAGATGGACAACGCAATAAAAAATGCCCGTCTCTGATCACTTCCATGACCAGAGACGGGCAAACAATCGATGAACGCTCAGTTCTGTACGACTGCTCAGCTCTCCGCGGGAGCGGTGTACTGAGCGAGTACCTGCGCACGCGCGAGCGTGTGGAACCGGAGGTTGAAGCCGACAACGGCGGGCGAAGCATCCGAATCCGGACCCAGCTTCTCCTGATCGACGGCGTACACGGTGAACACGTACCGGTGGGCCGGATCCCCGGGCGGCGGGGCCGCACCCCCGAAGTCCTTCGTCCCGTAGTCGTTGCGCACCTGCACCGCGCCCTCGGGCAGCCCCTCGAACTTGCCGCTGCCCGCACCACCCGGCAGCTCGGTGACCGAGACCGGGATGTCGAAGACGGTCCAGTGCCAGAACCCGCTGCCCGTGGGGGCGTCCGGGTCGAAGCACGTCACGGCGAAGCTCTTGGTCTGGGGCGGGAAGCCCTCCCACCGCAGCTGCGGCGAGGTGTTCCCGGCCGCGTAGACCTGAGCGTCCTTGAGGACCGCACCCGGCTCGAAGTCCTCGCTCACGACCGTGAACGAGGGGACGGGCGGATGGAAGTCATGGGGAAGCGGCGGCCTCGTCAGCTCGCTCACGTCGGCACCTCCTGGTTGATGGCTGGTCCTCGATCGCTCCGAGCCTAGAACCAGTTGCGCTTGCTGCCGACCTGGGACAGCCACTCGTTCAGGTACGCCGCCCAGTCCGTGCCCTGGAAGTCGTTCAGACCCACCTTGAACGAACGGAACGAGTCGCTGCCCTCACTGAAGAGCCCCGGCTTCTTGTCCATCTCCAGGATGACGTCCATCTCGCGGTCGTCCGCGACGAAGCTCAACTCGACCTGGTTCAGACCGCGGTACTGCTGCGGCGGCAGGAACTCGATCTCCTGGTAGAACGGCAGCTTCTGGCGCGTCCCGCGGATGTGACCGCGCTCCATGTCGGCGCTCTTGAAGCGGAAGCCCAGCTGGATGAAGGCGTCCAGGATCGCCTTCTGCGCCGGCAGCGGGTGCACGTTGATCGGGTCCAGGTCACCGGAGTCCACGGCACGCGCGATCTCGAGCTCGGTGGTCACACCGATGTTCATCCCGCGCAGCTGCTGCCCGTCGATGGAGGTGACCGGCGTCTCCCAGGGGATCTCGAGCCCGAACGGCACCGCGTGCACCTGACCGGCCTGCAGCGTGAAGGCACCACCGAGCCTCTGCTTGATGAACTCGATGTCCTGCTTCGTCTCCTGGTCCTGGCCCTCGACCTCGACCCGGGCCTGCAGACCAACGGACAGACCCTCGATCTCCTGGTCCACGGACCCGCCCTGGATCCGCACCTCACCCTGGACGACACCACCGGGTACGACATTGACCTCGGTCAGCACCGTCTCCACCGAGGCACCGCCGGCACCCAGGCTCGCAAGCAGCTTCTTGAACCCCATGACTCTCCTCCCCAGGCCCCGCCTGTGGCTCGAACTCGACTTGATCCTTGATCCATACAAACGCGATGGACGCACGTCCGGTTCCGCGTCCTCACCCTGGCAATAGGTACAGGCGATGACCACCCACCCGTACAGACCGTCTCCACTAAGCTCGGACGCCATGATCGCGGCCCCTGACCGTACGCCTCTCCCACGTGACTTCTTCGACCGCCCTGTCCTGGAGGTCGCCCCGGATCTCCTGGGCCGCGTCCTCGTGCGCACCACACCGGACGGTCCGATCGAGCTGCGCTTGACAGAGGTGGAGGCGTACGCGGGCGAGATCGACCCCGGGTCGCACGCCTATCGCGGCCCCACCGCCCGCAACAGCGTGATGTTCGGTCCGCCCGGGCACGCGTACGTCTACTTCACCTACGGCATGTGGCACTGCCTCAATGTGGTGTGCGGCCCCGAGGGCACCGCGAGCGGTGTCCTGCTCCGCGCGGGTGAGATCACCACGGGCGCCGAGCTCGCCCGCAAACGTCGACTCTCGGCCCGCAACGACAAGGAACTGGCCAAAGGCCCTGCCCGCCTGGCCACGGCCCTGGACGTGGACCGCGCCCTCAACGGCACGGACCTCTGCGCGGGCCGGGGCGCCCCGCTCACCCTCCTGACCGGCACTCCCGTCGACCCCGACCAGGTCAGGAACGGCCCGCGCACAGGAGTGGGCGGAGACGGCGCCGTCCACCCCTGGCGCTTCTGGACCCCCAACGACCCGACGGTGAGCCCTTATCGGGCCCATACGCCTCGGCGCCGTTCAACTTGACGCAGCCTTGTGGTCTCCGTAATGTAGCCCGAGCCGCTTGACCCGGGTACGGCAATCTGCCAGCAGCCGGAAGCGGCCAACCACTACTTACGACTTCCCCTCGGCGGGGCCCTATTTCGCATGCCTGCATGCCGAAATTTGAACTCGCGGAACTCGATTATGAGTTGCGGAGGGAATCCGCTAACGTAGTGAACACGCCGAAAGGCAAAGGCCCTCCAACGGCCACCGGAAATGAAATCCGAACCGGGAACGGAACGGAAAACGGATCTGGTAAGGTTGGAAACACGAAATACCGAAGGGAAGCGCCCGGAGGAAAGCCCGAGAGGGTGAGTACAAAGGAAGCGTCCGTTCCTTGAGAACTCAACAGCGTGCCAAAAGTCAACGCCAGATTGACAACCCCGTCTCGGCCGTCATGGCCGGACGCGGTTCCTTTGAAAAGTCCACCCCCTTGGGGGTGGCAACATCAGCGAGGACGCTGTGAACGAGGGGATTATTCCTCCCCTCTGTTCCGCTCAACGCGGATGCGCACCCGATTACGGGTAAACATTCACGGAGAGTTTGATCCTGGCTCAGGACGAACGCTGGCGGCGTGCTTAACACATGCAAGTCGAACGATGAAGCCCTTCGGGG
>NZ_JBHYIG010000106.1:23661-28682 GCF_042740015.1 Streptomyces sp. NPDC059037 | reverse complement strand
AGATGTCTATAAGCGACAGCATCTGCTGACCTTGCTCGTGGTCATCGATGGCATGGCGAACTGGGTGACGCAGAAGCCCCCGGTTCCGTCCCTGGAACCGGGGGCTTCTTTCAAGCTTCACTCAGTGAACGCCAGAACGGCGTCAAGGGCTCAGCAGCCCACCAGGCGGCTGGCCAGGTAGCCCTCGATCTGGTCGAGGGAGACGCGCTCCTGCTTCATCGAGTCGCGCTCGCGCACCGTGACCGCGTTGTCGTCCAGGGTGTCGAAGTCGACCGTCACGCAGTACGGCGTGCCGATCTCGTCCTGGCGGCGGTAGCGGCGGCCGATGGCGCCCGCGTCGTCGAACTCGATGTTCCAGTTCTGGCGCAGGGCCGTCGCCAGGCCCTTGGCCTTCGGGGACAGCTCCGGGTTGCGGGACAGGGGAAGCACGGCCACCTTCACCGGGGCGATGCGGTGGTCGAAGCGCATGACCGTGCGCTTCTCCAGCTTGCCCTTGGCGTTGGGGGCCTCGTCCTCGATGTAGGAGTCGAGGAGGAAGGCCAGCATGGTGCGGCCCACGCCCGCCGCCGGCTCGATGACGTACGGAGTCCAGCGCTCGCCGGCCTCCTGGTCGAAGTAGGACAGGTCCTGGCCCGACGCCTTGGAGTGCGCGGAGAGGTCGTAGTCCGTGCGGTTGGCGACGCCCTCCAGCTCGCCCCACTCGCTGCCGCCGAAGCGGAAGCGGTACTCGATGTCAGCGGTGCGCTTGGAGTAGTGGGAGAGCTTCTCGGCCGGGTGCTCGTACCAGCGCATGTTCTCCTCGCGCAGGCCCAGGCCGGTGTACCAGTTCCAGCGCTGCTCCATCCAGTACTCCTGCCACTTCTCGTCCTCGCCCGGCTTGACGAAGAACTCCATCTCCATCTGCTCGAACTCGCGGGTCCGGAAGATGAAGTTGCCGGGCGTGATCTCGTTGCGGAAGGACTTGCCCATCTGCGCGATGCCGAACGGCGGCTTCTTGCGCGAAGTCTGCTGGACCTGGGCGAAGTTGGTGAAGATGCCCTGTGCGGTCTCGGGGCGCAGGTAGGCGACGGAGCCGCTGTCCTGGGTGGGGCCGAGGTGCGTGGCGAGCATGCCCGAGAACTGCTTGGGCTCGGTGAACTGGCCCTTCGTACCGCAGTTGGGGCAGTTGATGTCGGCGAGGCCGTTCTCCGGCACGCGGCCGTGCTTGGCCTCGTACGCCTCTTCCAGGTGGTCGGCGCGGTGCCGCTTGTGGCAGGAGAGGCATTCGGTGAGCGGGTCGGAGAAGGTCGCGACGTGGCCGGAGGCCTGCCAGACCTCGCTCGCCAGGATCACCGACGAGTCGATTCCGACGACGTCCTCGCGCGAAGTGACCATGTAGCGCCACCACTGGCGCTTGAGGTTCTCCTTGAGCTCGACGCCGAGCGGCCCGTAATCCCAGGCGGCACGCTGGCCGCCGTAGATCTCACTGCACGGGTAAACAAAGCCACGGCGCTTGCTCAGGCTGACGATGCTGTCGATCTTGTCGGCGGCCACGGTGCTCTCTTCATTACGACGGTGGGCGAAGCGAATGCTTCAGGTTACCGGCGGCCTTACCCCCCTAATCAAATCGGTTCCCGAGTAGAGCCCGCAGCGACCGCTAGTTGACAATCGTTTCCAGATTTGTTGAAAATGAGTGTCATGAACGTACGCCGCCTCATACCCACCGCAGCCATCGCCTCCGTCACGGTCCTCGGCCTCACGGCCCTCTCCGCCTGCTCGTCCTCGAACGCGGCGGACAAGGGCGGCGACGGCAAGCTGAACGTGGTCGCGTCGTTCTATCCCATGCAGTTCCTGGCCCAGGAGATCGGCGGCGACCACGTCTCCGTGGACACGCTGACCAAGCCGGGCGTCGAGCCGCACGACCTGGAGCTCAGCCCGCAGCAGACCGCCTCGCTCGGCGAAGCGGACATGATCCTCTACCTCAAGGGCATCCAGCCCGCCGTCGACGACGCCATCGGCCAGTCCGGCGTGGACAACACCCTGGATGCCGCCGAGCTCACCAAGCTGGAGAAGCACGGCACGGGGGTCGGCCACGACCACGGCCATGAGGGCGAAGAGCACGGCCACGAAAGCGAAAGCGAAGGCGAAGGCGAAGGCGGTGCCGACCCGCACATCTGGCTCGACCCGGTGAAGTACGCCGAGGTCGCCGAGGGCGTCGGCAAGGCGATGGAGAAGGCCGACCCGGACCACGCGGCGGCGTACAAGAAGAACACCAAGGACCTGGTCAAGAAGCTGGACGGCCTGAACACGAAGTTCACGGACGGCCTGAGGAACACGAAGACCAAGACCTTCATCACCACGCACTCCGCCTTCGGCTACCTCGCCGAGCGCTACGGCCTGGACCAGGAGAGCATCTCCGGCATCGACCCCGAGTCGGACCCGAGCCCGGCCCGCATCAAGGAACTCCAGGGCATCGCCGAGGAGGACGACGTCTCCACGGTGTTCTTCGAGACGCTCGCCAGCGACAAGACCGCCAAGACCCTCGCGAAGGACACCGGCCTCAAGACGGACGTCCTGGACCCGCTGGAGGGAATCACGGGCAAGTCCGAGGGCGATGACTACGTAGAGGTCATGGAGTCCAACCTCGCCGCGCTCGAGAAGGCCCTCGGCGCGAAGTGACCGCACGGCAGTCGGCAGCATCGGAGGCACACGCCATGGAAGCCATAGAGTCCGCACCGCCCGTCATATCCGTGCGGGCGGCCACGGCCACCCTCGGCGCGCGCCCGGTGCTGCGCGGCATCGACCTCACCGTCAAGCGCGGCGAGGTCGTCGCCCTGCTCGGCGCGAACGGCTCGGGCAAGTCCACCGCCGTCCGCTCGGTCATCGGCCAGATCCCGCTCACCGGCGGCGACATCAGCCTCTTCGGTACGCCCCTGAAGCGCTTCCGGCAGTGGTCCCGCATCGGCTACGTCCCGCAGCGCACCACGGCCGCCAGCGGCGTCCCCGCCACGATCCGCGAGGTCGTCGCGGCGGGGCGTCTGTCGCGTACGAAGCCGGCGAAGCTGGGGTGGACGACCAAGGCGGACCGTGCGGCGGTCGACCGGGCCATCGAGCTCGTCGGGCTCGCCGACCGCGCCAAGGACTCCGTGAGCGCCCTCTCCGGCGGCCAGCACCAGCGGGTCCTGATCGCCCGCGCGCTGGCCTCCGAGCCCGAGCTGCTGATCATGGACGAGCCGATGGCGGGCGTCGACCTGGCCAGCCAGGAGATCCTCGCCCGGACGCTGCGCGAGCAGGTCGCGGCGGGCGCGACGGTCCTGCTTGTGCTGCACGAGCTGGGCCCGCTGGAGCCGCTGATCGACCGCGCGGTCGTGCTGCGCGACGGCTGTGTGACGCACGACGGCCCGCCCCCGAAGGCGGTCGGCCAGCACGCCCTGCCCGGCCACGACCACGTACATCCGCACTCGGCCGACGAGCACGAGCCGATCCGCACGGGACTGCTGACCTGATCATGGAAATTCTCCAGACCGCATTCATGCAGCGGGCGCTGATCGCCGCCGTCCTCGTCGGCATCACGGCCCCCGCCATCGGCATCTACCTCGTCCAGCGCCGCCAGGCCCTGATGGGCGACGGCATCGGCCACATCGCCATGACGGGCGTCGGCCTCGGCTTCCTGCTCAACTCCAGCCCCGTGTGGATGGCGACGCTGATCGCCGTCGTCGGCGCGGTGACGATGGAACTGATCAGGGCGTACGGGAAGACGCGCGGCGACATCGCGCTCGCGATGCTCTTCTACGGCGGCATGGCGGGCGGCGTCCTGCTGATCAACCTCTCGGACACCGGCTCCAACGCGAACCTCTCCTCGTATCTCTTCGGCTCGCTCTCGACGGTCTCCGACTCCGACGTCACGGCGATCTGCCTGCTCGCGGCGTTTGTGGTCCTGGTCACGGTCGGGCTGCGCAAGCAGCTGTTCGCGGTGAGCCAGGACGAGGAGTTCGCGCGGGTGACGGGGCTGCCCGTGCGCGTGCTGAACCTCCTCATCGCGGTCACGGCGGCGGTGACGGTGACCGTCGCGATGCGCGTCGTGGGCCTGCTTCTGGTGAGCGCGCTGATGGTGGTGCCGGTCGCGGCGGCCCAGCAGATCACCCGCTCCTTCAAGGTGACGTTCGTCCTGTCGGTGGTCATCGGCACGGCCGTCACACTGTCCGGCACGGTCACGTCGTACTACGAGGACGTGCCGCCCGGGGCGACGATCGTCCTGATGGCGATCGGCGTCTTCGTGGTCCTCACCGCCCTCGCGACGCCGCTCGCGAGGCGCCGGGCCAGGACCCTGGCGACAGCGGAGGCCGCGACCTGCACGGCGGAGTTCCCCGACGCCCGGCGCTCGGCCGGCAAGGCCACCGTCTGAGAGCGAGCTGGCACAATGGCCCCACGGGACATGACAGATGTGCGGGCGATCGTGCGAGTTTTCAGTTGAGGAGGCACCTGTGACAACAGCTGCGGGACCCCCGGTACGAGGCCGGTCCACCAGGCAGCGCGCCGCGGTGGCGGCGGCCCTGGGCGAGGTGGACGAGTTCCGCAGTGCGCAGGACCTGCACGACATGCTCAAGCACAAAGGCGATTCGGTGGGCCTGACGACGGTCTACCGAACGCTGCAGTCCCTCGCCGACGCCGGCGAGGTCGACGTGCTGCGCACGGACGAGGGCGAGTCGGTCTACCGCCGCTGCTCCACCGGCGACCACCACCATCACCTGGTCTGCCGGGTGTGCGGCAAGGCGGTCGAGGTCGAGGGCCCGGCCGTGGAGCAGTGGGCCGAGACGATCGCGTCCGAGCACGGATATGTGAACGTGGCGCACACGGTGGAGATCTTCGGTACGTGCGCGGAGTGCGCGGAAGCGAAGAAGAAGTAGACGTACGAAGAAGTAGACGTACGACGAGGTAGCCGTACGACGAGGGGCGCGGCCCGCCACCCCAACACGCGGGGGGCGCCCCCCCAAAAAGGGGAGCCGAATAAGACAGAGCTAGAGTGATAGGGGGGGTGGACC
>NZ_JBHYIG010000106.1:0-23651 GCF_042740015.1 Streptomyces sp. NPDC059037 | reverse complement strand
GCAGCACGACGGTGCGGGCCCCTCGCATATACGGGGACGCCTAACTCTCGGCGATCTGCTGCTCGTTCGGGATCGCCCCGCCGAAACGGCGGTCACGCGAGGCGTATTCGAGGCAGGCGCGCCACAGATCACGGCGGTCGAAGTCCGGCCACAGCACGTCCTGGAAGACCATCTCGGCGTAAGCGCTCTGCCACAGCAGATAGTTGGAGGTGCGCTGCTCGCCGCTGGGCCGCAGGAACAGGTCGACGTCCGGCATGTCCGGGTAGTACAGATACTTCGCGAAGGTCTTCTCGCTGACCTTCGACGGGTCGAGCCGCCCCGCCTTCACGTCCTCGGCGAGCGCCTGCGCGGCATCGGCGATCTCGGCCCGCCCGCCGTAATTCATGCAGAAGTACAGCGTCAGCTTGTCATTGCCCTTGGTCTGCTCCTGGGAGATCTCCAGCTCCTTGGCGACCGACTTCCACAGCTTGGGCATACGGCCCACCCAGCGCACCCGGATGCCGAGCTCGTCGAGCTGGTCGCGGGTCTTGCGGATGAAGTCGCGGTTGAAGTTCATCAGGAACTTCACCTCGTCCGGGGACCGCTTCCAGTTCTCGGTGGAGAAGGCGTAGAGCGAGATCGCCCCGACGCCCATCTCGATGCCGCCCTGCAGCACGTCCAGGACGCGCTCGGCGCCGACCTTGTGCCCCTCGGTGCGCGGCAGGCCGCGCTCCTTGGCCCACCGTCCGTTGCCGTCCATGACGATGGCGACATGCTTCGGCACCAACTCGCCGGGGATCTTCGGCGGCTTGACGCCCGTGGGGTGCGGCTCGGGGGTCTTGTACTCACGGCGGGACCGCCCGAGGATTCCGCGTCGTGACACTGCCATGGGGGGCTCTCTCCTAGCTGGCTTCAGTTCTTCTCTACGTACCGCAGTGAACGCAGTCCGCGCTCCAAGTGCCAATGCAGATAGGCGGAAACAAGTCCGCTGCCCTCCCTGGCATGCCGCGCCTCACACGCGTCCGCCGTGTCCCAGTCGCCGGTGAGCAGCGCGCCGAGCAGCGCGAGCGCCTCCGCCGACGGCACGACGCTGCCGGGCACCCGGCAGTCGACGCAGACCGAGCCGCCGGCCGCGACCGAGAAGAAGCGGTTGGGTCCCGGCATGCCGCACTTCGCGCAGTCCGTGAAGCTCGGCGCGTAGCCGTTCACGGCGAGGGAGCGGAGCAGGAACGCGTCGAGGATGAGATGCGGCTCGTGCTCACCGCGGGCGAGCGTCCGAAGCCCGCCCACGAGCAGCAGATACTGCTGCACGGCCGGCTCACCTTCATGATCGGTGAACCGCTCGGCGGTCTCCAGCATCGCCGTACCCGCGGTGTACCGCGCATAGTCGGTCACGATCCCGCTACCGTACGGAGCGATGGTCTCACTCTGTGTGCACAACGGAAGCCCGCGCCCGATGAGTTCACTGCCGCGCGCGAAGAACTGCACGTCGACATGGGAGAACGGCTCAAGGCGTGCCCCGAACTTGGACTTGGTCCGCCGCACACCACGGGCAACGGCCCGCACACGTCCGTGACCGCGTGTGAGCAGCGTGATGATGCGGTCCGCCTCACCCAGCTTCTGGGTGCGCAGCACGATGCCGTCATCACGGAACAGGCTCATGGGTTCATTCTCGCGTACGGCTTCGGCGGCCGGGGCCGGGGTGACCGTTCACCTCCGCGCACCCCCTGACCGAATCGCCCGCCCACTGACAAACTGCCCGCATGAAGAGTGACCTGTTCTCCACCGAGCACATGGTGCAGCCGTCCGCCGTCCCGGGGATGACCCTGCAGAACGCCAAGTCGATCAAGTACGCGGTGAACGGCGAGATGCACGCGCGCCAGGGCGCGATGATCGCCTACCGCGGCAGCCTGCAGTTCGAGCGCAAGAGCCAGGGCGTGGGCGGCATGCTCAAGCGGGCGGTCACCGGTGAGGGGCTGCCGCTCATGGCCGTGCGCGGCCAGGGCGAGGCCTGGTTCGCGCACGAGGCGCAGAACTGCTTCATCGTCGACATCGAGCCGGGCGACGCCCTCACCGTCAACGGCCGCAACGTCCTGTGCTTCGACGCGACGCTCTCGTACGAGATCAAGACCGTGAAGGGCGCAGGCGTCACCGGCGGCGGCCTCTTCAACAGCGTGTTCACGGGAGCGGGCCGCCTCGGGCTCGTCTGCGAGGGCAATCCGCTCGTGATACCCGTCTCGCCGCAGCAGCCGGTGTACGTCGACACGGACGCGGTGGTCGGCTGGACCGCCGGCCTCGACACCTCGCTGCACCGTTCGCAGTCGATCGGCTCGATGATCAGGGGTGGTTCCGGGGAGGCGGTCCAGCTCATGCTGCGGGGCGAGGGTTACGTCATCGTCCGGCCGAGCGAGGCGACCCCGGCCAAGCCCCAGCAGCACTGAACGCTTCGCTGTAAGGCCGGTGAGGAGTCTGCGGGCCGGTCCGTGGCCGGTCGCGCAGCTCCCCGCGCCCCTTACGGGGCACGACTCAGCGCGCCCGGTCTGGATTGCTGATCGTCTCCCAGGGCGCCAGGTTCCACGGGCTCGTGGTGTTCGCCGGGTCCAGGAGGGACTGGATGTGGGCGTCGGACGCGGACTGCGGGGCGGGGAAGTTCTGGTCCCGTGTGCCCTGGAGGTTGTTGCGCCAGATCTGCCTGCCCTGGAGGTAGTGGTCGGCGTACTCCTTCCAGGATCCATACGTTCCCGCCACCGCCGGCACGATGTCCTTGAGCAGGCGCCACGTGTCGGCCTCGCTGAGCATCCCGCAGGCGAACCCCCTGCGCGAGATGTCGACGTACAGCCCGACATCCCACGCGAGAGGCGCAAACCCGAGCACCCGCTGGAACTGCGCCCGGTAACCGAACCGCGCAAGCCGCCCGAGGCGCCCGATCAGCTTGTCGGGACCGGTGATCTCCCACTGCTCGGCCAGCCAGGCCTCGGCCTTGGCGTCATCGATGCGGGTGAACGGATACAGCGTCGTACGCGAGGCGTCCTTGTCCCTGCTGACCGGCGCGCTCAGCGACACCATCCAGAGCTGGTGCATGGTGAGCCGCGCCGGGTACTTGGACTCGGTCTTCGGCTTGCTCCACTTCCTCCATATCGCCATGCGCCCGCACCCTACGTCACGGCACTTCGCCCCGGCTTCGGGCGTTCGCATACGCCGTCGCGGCGCGCAGCCGCTCTGAAGTGGTCGCAGTCCTGAGCGCGTCCGGGGCGCAGTCCCACTCCCGGCCGCCGCCGAAGGGGCGCAGCTGGATGTAGGGGCCTTCGTAGCCCATGACTCTGCCGACCCGCCCGGTGCGGGTGTCCACGGCGTACGTACCGATGGGGAGCGCGCTGGCGTTCATGGCGCGACCCCCAGAGCGGCGGCCAGCCGGGCCGCCATGTCGACGCGACAGCCGCCCAATTCAATGAGCGGGCAGGGCGCTTCGCGGGCCAAAGATGTGGGGTCGATCCGCAATGACGGCAAAGTAATTCCCGCCCGCTGGAGTGCGGCGCGCAATTCTTTCATGGTTTCCTCCGCCTCTTCGACACAGACCGGCGCATGTGTCTTGTTCTCAGCCATCGGGTGGTTCCCCTTTGCCGTCGGATCTCACTCTTCGCATCCCTACGGTGACGGCATCCGCCTACAATCGGCAGGAGTCTGTCTCCTACAACTGCAGGGCAGGGACAAGGGGTTGGCCATGGCCAATGGTTCGAGGCAGGCGGCTTGGGAGTTCTTCGGAGCGGAGTTGAAGCGGCGCCGCGAGGATGCGGGACTTACGCAGTCGGCGCTGGGGGTACGGGTTTTCGTATCCGGCGGATACATCGGCCAATTCGAACAGGCAATTCGTAAGCCACAGTTGGATGTTGCGCAGAGGATCGACGAGGTTCTGCAACCCGACGGTATTTTCGAGCGGATGTGGCGCAAGCTCATCAAGGATCAGCCGTTTACGGAGTACTTCGCGCATGCCGCGGAGCTGGAGCGGCTGGCTACGGAGATCTGCGACTTCGCGCCCGCGGTGGTGCCGGGGCTGCTGCAGACCCCGGAGTACGCGCGGGCGGTCTTCCTGGGCAGCAACCCGCTCGCCACTGAGGAGTACATCGAGGAGCTGGTGCGGGCCCGCATGGACCGCGCGTTGCTCCTCAAGGACGCTGCACGGCCCGTGTATTGGGCGATCCTGCACGAGACGGTGCTGCGGGTCCCGGTGGGTGGGCCCGTCACAATGGCCCGGCAGCTGGATCACATCGCGTCGATGGTGCGCGAGCGCAAGGTGCTGGTCCAGGTGCTCCCGTTCGCGGCAGGGGCGTACTCGCCGATGGGCAAGATGATGTGGCTCATGGAGTTCGAGGATGCCCCGCCAACTGTCTATACAGAGGCGGTGTTTTCGGGAACCTTGCTTGACGATCCGGCTGTGGTGAAGCGGACGCAGGCGTCTTACGATCTACTCAGGGCCGTCGCGCTGTCGCCAGACGCGTCCCTGGACCTGATCGAGGCGGCGTCGGAGGACTACAGACGATGCGCGAGTACGACCTGAGCAACGCGAACTGGCGCAAGAGCAGCTACAGCGGCGGCGACGGCGGGGAGGCCTGCATAGAGGTCTCCTACGACTTCGTGGGCGCCGCCCAGTGGCGCAAGAGCAGCTATAGCAACGGCGAAGGCGGCAACTGCGTCGAGGTAGCCGCCGGAGTCCCCGGCATAGTCCCCGTCCGGGACAGCAAGAACCCCCAGGGCCCCGCCCTGTTCATCCACCCCGAAGCCTGGTCCGCGTTTGTCGCGGGGCAGCAAGCGGGTTGACTCCCAGTCCCCTGGAGATGATTGGGGCATGTCCAGCCCTCCCCGTGAGGAACGGATCTCGGCCGCGTTCGTCGACCTCGCCGACACCCTCGTACGCGACTTCGACGTCATCGGGTTCCTGCACACGCTCGCCGAGCACTGCGTGGATCTCCTGGACGTGTCCGCGGCGGGGGTGCTGCTGACCACGCCGGCCGGCCAGGTGGTGGACGCCGCCGCATCGGACGAGCGGACCCGCAAGCTGGAGATGAGCGGCATCGAGTGGGACGAGGGGCCGTGCCGGGACTGCGTGCTCGGCGGCGGTCTCCAGGTGCCCGACGTGCCGCTGGACACCGACACGGCCCGCAAGCGGTGGCCCCGATTCGCGCCGTACGCCGTGGAGTTGGGGCTGACCTCGGTGGTCGCGGCTCCGTTGCGGCTGCACGACCAGGTGATCGGCGCGCTGAACCTGTTCCGGAGCGAACCCGGCCCGCTGGACGCGCCCCAGCTGCGGCTCGGCCAGGCGCTTGCGGACACGGCCACCATCGGTGTGCTGCAACAGCGGGCGGTGAGCGAGCAGATGGTAGTGGCCGCGCAACTTCAGTCGGCCCTGGACAGCCGGATCGTGATCGAGCAGGCCAAGGGGTATCTCGCCCACCGCCGCAGGACCGGGGTGGATGAGGCGTTCACGGTGATGCGACGGTACGCGCGCAGTCACAACGCGCGGCTGACCGATGTCGCCCGACAGGTCCTGGAGGGCACGGCCGACCCCGTGTTGCTGGACCCAGGACGGTGAGGGGTGAGGGCGGTGCCGCTGCACGCGATGGCGTCGTATTTGCGGGCACTGCACACTCACTCGGGTCCGGGGCTTGCCCCGCTGCCCCTGCAGGCGTGCTCTGAAGCGCTGGGCCTCGACGGTCTCGCGCTGCTCCTCGCCCACGAGGGCAGTACTCCGGAGCTGGTGCAGTCCTTCGGTGAACGCACCGGTGCGCTGGAGGATCTGCAGTTCACCCAGGGGCATGGGCCGAGCCGGGACGCCGCCGAGGACGGCGCGCTGCTTCTGATGCCCGATCTGGGCGATGTGACAGGCTTCGCGGTCATGCGCTGGCCCGGACTGCCGCGCGCCGTCGAGGAGTTGGGCGTCGCGGCCGTGTTCGCCTTCCCGTTGCGGATCGGGGTGATCGCGCTGGGGGCGCTGACCGGGCACCGCACCACGCCGGGGCCGCTCGGCACCGATCAGCTCGCGGACGCGTTCGCGCTGGCGGACACCCTCTCCCAGGTCATCATCACGCTCACCGCCCGTCCGCTCCCCTCCTCCGATCTGCTCCTGGACGAGACCTGCCTGCACTTCGCGGAGGTCCACCAGGCGACCGGCATGCTCGCCGCGCAGCTGGAGATCCCCTGCGCGCAGGCGCTGATCCGCCTGCGCGCCTACGCCTACAGCCACAACCGCCGGGTGCTCTCGTGCGCCCATGACGTGCTCCAGTACCGGTTGGACCTCGGCGACCAGGACGGCAACGACGCGTGATCGCGGCGTCAGGGCTTGCGGGCCCTGACGCGCAGGCTCGGCTGGCTGTCGCTGCCCGCGAAGACGCCGCCGGGCCGCAGCACGCGGAACGCCTCGGCGAAGATGCGGTCCTGGAGTGCGTCGGTGGGCACGTGGTGCAGCATCGTGAAGCAGACGACGGAGGAGTAGGTGTCGTCAGGGAGCGGCATGTCGGAGCCGTCGGCGTGCAGGATGCGGGCCCGGTCGCCCCACTGGCGCCGCAGCAGCCCTGCCGTGTCGCCGTCGATCTCGACGGCGGTGAGGCGGGGCACTTGGTCGACGAGTACGTGCAGATTGGCCCCGTACCCCGGACCGATCTCCACGACGTCCTCGCCGAGTTCGACGTCTTCCAGGGCCCAGGGAAGAAGACGGTCCTTCACGGCCTCGGCCCATTGCTGGGAGCTGCACAGCTTGCGGTGTGCTCGGTTCATCGGCATACGACGACGCTAGGTCCGGGCCCGAGGTGTCCGACACGGGCTAGGCTGCCGTCCCATGTCGCAGACCGGACACGAGACCGGAGACCCGACGGGACACCCCCACCCCCGACAGGCGCTGACGGCGATCTTCGTGGGCGACTTCACGATGCCGCGCGGTCTGCGCTTCGCCACGCACCACCACCCGCTGCATCAACTCGCCTGGTCGGCAAGGGGCTTGCTCCGCATCAGAACCGCGACCGGCTCCTGGCTGCTGCCGCCCACGCTCGCACTGTGGATCCCGGCGGGGCTGCCGCACGCGACGGAGGCGGCGGGCGACACGGTGATGCGCAGCCCGTACATCGAACCGGCGAGCTGCCCCGCGGCGGCGTCGTGGACGGAGCCGACGGTCCTTGCGGCGGGCCCGCTCCTGCGCGCCCTGATCGACCACTTGCTCCGCACGGATCTGGACGTGGCCGCACGGGCCCGCGCGGAGCGGGTGCTGCTCGACGTGCTCCACCCCGTCCCGGTGACGAGCATCTCCGTGACGGAGCCGAAGGACCCACGGGCGAGGGAGGTGGCGCGAGCCCTGGCGGCCAACCCCTCGGACGGCCGCCCACTGGAGGCCTGGGGCCGGACGGCAGGCGCGAGCGCCCGCACGCTCGCGCGCGCCTTCTCGTCCGGCACGGGCCTGGCGTTCGGCCAGTGGCGGGAGCGCCTTCGCATGCAGGCGGCGATGCCGCTGCTGGCGGACGGCATGACGATCGAGGCGGTGGCGGCGCGGGTCGGCTACGCCTCGGCGAGTTCGTTCGTGGCGGCGTTCCACCGCATCGTGGGTCTGACGCCGCGCCAGTATTTCCCGGTGCGGCAGGAGGGCGGCCGGGGCTAGCGTTCGCGCATGCCCGAACTCCAGCGCCTCCGCGCCGACCACGCCCCGGCCCTGCTCGCCTTCGAGCAGGAGAACCGCGCGTACTTCGCCAAGTCGGTCCCCGACCGCGGCGACACCTACTTCACCGATTTCGAGGCCCGCCACGCGTCCCTCCTCGCCGAACAGGCGGCCGGGGTATGCCACTTCCACGTACTGGTGGGAGACGGCGGCGAGATCCTCGGCCGGGTCAACCTGATCGACGTGACCCCGGACGGCGAGGCGGAGCTGGGCTACCGCATGGCGGAGAGCGCGGCGGGCCGGGGCCTGGCGACGCGCGCGGTACGCCAGGTGTGCGTGCGGGCGGCCGAGGAGTACGGCCTGCGCGAGCTGCGGGCGGAGACCACTCTCGACAACCCGGGCTCGCAGACGGTCCTGACGCGAACGGGCTTCGTGGCGGCGGGCGAACTGGCCGACCTGGACGGCCGCCCAGGCATCCACTACGTACGCAGGCTGCCTTAACAGCCCCAGCCCCGCCGCCGCCGGACGATCGGCCAGTGGCTGACCTAGAAGGTAAGCACTGAAGGCCTAGCGCTCTCCGGTACGGAAGTTGAGGGCGATGAGCAGCCCGCAGGTGAGGGCCGCGAGTGCCGCCATGCCCGAGAGGATCACGGGCGGGGAGAGCGCGCCGGCGCCGGACAGGAGCGCCACCGCGTACGGGGTGAACATGCCGACGTACGCCGCCGTCCAGAAGTACGCGGTGATGCGGGCCAGGCGCCGGGGCGGGGCGATGGCCGTGACCTCGGTGAGACCGTGGGTGAGGGCCAGGCCGTATCCCGCGCCGAGTATCGCCGCGGCCGCGAGGGCGAGGAGCTGCTGGTCGGCCTTCACCGCCGGTACGGCCAGGGCGAGGCCCGCCGTGATGGCCGTCAGCGCGGCCACCGCCGTGGCCAGACGGTGCCGCGCAGCCAGAAGGCGGGCCGCCGGCTGGATCAGCAGACCGGCGCCGGGGACGACGGCGGTGGCCACGCCGGTGTAGACGAGGCCGCCGTGGACCAGGGCGGGGAGCGTGACGAAGCCGGTCGCGGGGGCGGCGAAAATCCAGGGGGCCAGCGGCAGAACGGCCCGCCGGAAGTGCTTCCCGGGGCGAGCGCCGCCGTCGGTCGGGCTCGCCCCGGCGGGGACGGAGGGGTGACGCGGAACGGCGGGGCGACTCGGACCGGCAGGGCGACTCAGACCGGCCGGGCGACTCAGACCGGCCGGGCTGCCAACACCGGCCGGGCTGCCAAGACCGGCGGGAATGGTCTCCGGGGACCGCCGCGCCGCCAGCCCTGCGCCCGCCGCCAGCAGCACGTGGGGCAGATACGCCGTGATCAGCGGATGCGGTGCCCACTCCGCGATCAGCGCCGCCGCGAGGCCACCCGACGCGAAGCCCGCCGACACGAAGAGGCCCGCCCGGCGGGAGGCCTTGGACGTGGGGCCGCCCTCGGCGACGTACGGCGGAGAAGAGAGTTCCTTGATCCACGCGCTGCCCGCCGCGAGCAGCGCGCCCGCACTGACGCCCGTCAGAAAGCGACCCGGCGGCATCCACGCGGTGGCCCCCGCGCCCAGCATCAGCAAGCCGGTGGAAACGAGGTTCAGGGCCAGCGCGGTCAGGGCGACCGGGCGGCGGCCGATACGGTCCGCCAGCGGTCCGCCGACCAGGAGGCCGGGGATGAGGCCGATGACGTACAGGGCGAAGAGGCCGGTCACCGCCGACTCGGAGAAGCCGAGCTCGGAGCGGTAGGCGCCGAGGAGGGCGGAGAACTGGTTGGCGCTCCAGCCGGAGGCCATCATGATCCAGCCCGTCCGGAGTCCATGGCTCGGGACGGGCGCGGGTGGCTGATCCATCGGGGCGAGATGCGGGGCGGTGGTGCTCATGAGGCCCAGTTCTATGGCTGCCCGGCGCCCGCCCGCCGCCTGCGTTCACGATTCGTAAATGCCGTGCGGCCTCCGGCCATCACCCCGTTTACGCTGGTCCGCATGGCCTCCGCACCCCTCGACCTGCGACTCCTGTCGTCGTTCCTGGCAGTGGTCGAGGAGGGTCACTTCGGGCAGGCAGCAAGGCGCCTCTTCCTCTCCCCGCCGGCCGTGACGCAGCACGTCCGCCGCCTGGAGACGGAACTCGGCACGCGGCTGCTCGACCGCACGGGCAGCCCCGTGGTCCCCACCCCGGCGGGCACCCGCTTGGCCGGGCACGCGCGCGTGCTGCTCGCCGCGTCGAACGCGGCGCTCGACGACCTGGCCGAGGCGACGACGCCCCCTGCCGGGCGGCCGCTGCGGGTCGGCATCATGGGCCACGGCTCGGCGGAGCTGACCCCGGCGTCGATCAACGCGTTCCGCCGCGCACGCCCCGAAGTTCCCATTGAGATACGCCAGTTGGACTTCACGGAACACGTCACGGCCCTGACGGAGGACCGAGTGGACGTGGCCTTCGTCCGCCCGGGCCCCGACGACGAACGGATCACGGCCGATGTCCTGACGACGGAGCAGCGCATCGTGGTCGTTCCGGAGGGCTCCGCCCTGGCCGACGCCCGCCTGACCGGTGCGACGGTCGCCGACATCGCCGACCTCCCGTTCTTCCGCGTCCCCGGCCACACGCCGCGCACCTTCACGGACTACCTCTACTTCGACCACGAGGCCAGGCGCCGCGGCACGGCGTACGCGGTGACCCCGCAAGAGGCCCTGACCGGGGTGATCACCGGCACGGCGGCGGGCTCGGGCCTCAAGTCCTTCGCCCGCTACTACGCCTGGCCCGGCGCGGCCTTCGTACCGATCCTGGACGCCCCGTGGGTGAGCAGCTACCTGGCGGTACGCACGAACGACGACAACCCGGAGGTCCGCATCTTCCGCGCCCTGACGGTCGCCCTGTCCCACGACCCGACCCTGACGGCAGCCATCCGGGGTCCGTCATCGGACGTTGCGCAGCCTGCTCGTCACGGGGCCTCACCCCACCCCCCGCACCCCCTGCCCCGCCCGCGCCTCGATCCCCCTGAAGTGATCCGCCATCGCCCGCTGGGCCCGGGGCACGTCCCGGGCCCGTAGCGCCGTCACGATGTCCCGGTGTCTGCTCACCGTCAGCTCCGGGGCGGGGTCGTTCGACCAGCCTCGGACGCCTGCCACCCGGTGGAAGACGTTCCAGAACGCGGTCAGGAGCTGTGGCACCAGTTCGTTGCCCAGGGAGCGGTACAGCGTCTCGTGGAACTCTCGGTCCAGGTCGGGGAAGGCGGTGCCCTCCCCTGCCGCCTGTTCCATCTTTCCTACCAGTGCCTCCAGTTCGGACAGCTCGCCGTCCGTGAGGAGGAACGCGACCCGGCGTATCAGGCCCTCCTCCAGGACCTCTCGGAGTTGGAGGATTTCCGCCAGTGCGTGGGTGTCGTCCGACAGTTGGAGCAGGGTTCGGAACGTCAAGCCGTCCGCGAGAGGTGTCAGTGAAGCCTGGCCCACGTACGTGCCGTAGCCGTGTCTGATCTCCACTATGTCCAGCGCCTGAAGCGCCTTCAGCGCCTCCCGCACCGAGTTCCTGCTGACTCCCAAATCCTCCATCAGCTCCGCCTCGGTGGGCAGCAACGCGCCCGGCCGAAGTCGCCGATCGAGGATCAACTGCATGACAGCGCGCTGGACTTGGCTGCCCACGCGCCGTTCGCGGACTGGCTCCTGAGGCATGCGGCACATCGTAGGCACGGATGACATCCCACGTCCCACCTCTGGATCGAGATCATCTGCGCAAGCGTCAAAACGGCGCGGAATCCGATAAATGCGCGATCTCTTGACCGGCCCTCGCGGCGCTCTTATGGTCGCCACGCCACCACGACGTAGGACGTGGGATCTCTCAAGGAGCAAGGGAGACACAGTGAGCGACCAGAAGACCAGCACCGGCTCCACCCGACCCGCACCCGACCGCCGCTCCTTCCTCAAGTACACGGGTGCCCTTGGCGCTGCCGCGGCCATCACCACCACGCTCTCCGCCTGTTCGTCGGGGCCCGAGTCCACCAATGAGGCGGGCGGGGACGGCGACAAGGGTGGGGGTTCCACGCTCACCGCCGTCATCGGCTATGGAAACGACGGCAGTTGGGATCCGACGCAGACCGCGTCCGCGTTCGCGATGGCCGGCAACGAGCACATCTACGAAGGGCTCCTCGGCACCGACCCCATCACCCGCGAGCCGTACGCCGCCCTCGCCACCGAGGTCCCCACCGACCCCAAGGCGACCACCTGGAAGTTCACCCTGCGCGCGGGCGCCAAGTGGCACGACGGGAAGCCCGTCACCGCCGACGACGTCGTCTTCGTCTTCGACCGGATTCTCGATCCGAAGACACAGACCCTGGCCAAGGGCTTCTTCGAAAGCTGGCTCAAGGGTGTCAAGAAGGTTGATGCGACGAGTGTTGAGCTGACGCTGAAATTCCCCTTCCCCGACGGGGTCGCCCGGCTCTCCCTCGCCAAGATCATGCCTAAGCACGTCTTCTCCAAGCCCGGCGCCTGGGACGAGGCGACCAAGGGCAAGGCGATCGGCTCGGGACCGTACAAGCAGGCCTCGCACGCCCCGAAGTCCAACACCACCTTCGAGGCGTTCGACGACTACAACGGACCCCGCAAGGCCGCCTTCAAGAAGATGAACTGGCTGACCATCGTGGACGCCGCACCCCGCGTCGCGAAGATCTCCGGCGGCAGCGCGGACTCGGAGATCGCGGACAACATTCCGTACGCCAACATCAGCCAGTTGGAGAAAGGCGGGCTCACCGTCGAGGGCGGGGCAGGGATGAACAACCTGTTCCTGATGTTCAATACCGCGCACAAGCCCTTCGACGACGTGCGTGTGCGACAGGCGCTGCACTATGCCATCGACACGGAGAAGATGATCGAGGTCGCCCTCAAGGGGCACGGCAAGGCGTCGACTTCGTTCCTCAACGAGTCCAATCCCGCCTACCGGCCCGCCAAGACGGTCTACGCGTACGACCCGAAGAAGGCGAAGCAGCTTCTGGAGGACGCCGGGGTCAAGGATCTGACCGTCAACCTGATGGCCGTGAACGTGAGTTGGATCGTCGACTGTCTTCCGACCATCAAGGCCTCGTGGGATGCGATCGGCGTGAAGACCACGCTCGATCCTCAGGAGACCACCGCCGTCTTCACCAAGATGGATCAGAAGAAGGACTATCAGGTCGTGGCCGCCGCCTCGAATCCCAATCAGTTCGGGATCGATGCCGATCTGATCATGCATTACAACTACGGGCCCGAGAACCTGTGGATGGGCTACGCCCGCTGGGCCGGCAACTCCACCGCCAAGAAGCTCTTCAAGGACATGGACCAGGCCACGCGCGAGCCCGACGCGGGCAAGAAGAAGGCCATGGTGCAGGACTACATCGACATCGTCGCCCAGCAGGCCGTGATCTATCCGGTCGTCCACAACGAGCTGATGACCGCCTGGGACCCGAAGAAGCTCACCGGCATCAAGGCCCAGCCCTACCCCGGGATCAATCTCCTCCAGGCCAAGTGGGCCAACTAGCCCCGCCTGTCGGCCCGTAAGACCGTTGGGAGTCGTACGAACGTGACCGCGATCGTCAGAATCCTGGCCCGCCGCATCGCCCTGCTCGTCCCGCTGCTGCTCGGCATCGTCCTGTTCGTCTTCCTCGTGATGCGGTTCTCGGACATCGATCCGGCCTCGGCATTCTTCCAGGGCGCCAATCCGACCCAGGAGCAACTGCACCAGTTCCGCGAGGAGAACGGGCTGCTCGATCCGCTGCCGGTGCGCTACGTCGCCTTCGTGGGCGACCTGGCCCAGGGCGACATGGGCATCAGCGTGCTCACCCGCTCACCGGTGGTGGACCAGGTCACCACCGCGCTTCCGCTCACCGTGCAGCTGACCTTCATGGGGCTCGGCATTGCGGTGGTCATCTCGCTGCTGCTCGGCGTGACCGCCGCGATCTACCGTGACCGGCTGCCGGACCAGCTGATCCGCGTCGTCTCGCTGACCGGTGTGGCGGCGCCCGGCTTCTGGCTCGCGCTGCTCATGATCCAGTATCTGGCGGTGGAGGCGGGCTGGTTCCCGACCGGCGGCTACGTCAACCCCGGCGATTCGCTGAGCGGTTGGCTCAAGACCATGACGCTGCCCGCCTTCGCGCTCTCCCTGCCCGTGGCCGCGGGGCTCACCCGCATCATCCGTACGGCCGTGGTCGAGGAGCTCGACAAGGACTACGTACGGACGGCGATCGGCAGCGGCCTGCCGCCGGTCGTGGTCGTCGGCCGCAATGTGCTCCGCAACGCGCTCATCAACCCGCTCACCGTGCTCGGCCTGCGCGTCGGCTATCTGCTCGGCGGCGCGGTCGTCATCGAGACGATCTTCTCGCTGCCGGGGATGGGGAAGCTGATGATCGACGCCGTGAAGAACGGCGACCCGGCCGTCGTGCAGGGCGTCGTCATCACCACCGCCGTCGGATTCGTCGTCGTGAACCTCGTCCTCGACATCCTCCATCTGCTGGTCAATCCGCGCCTGAGGGGGGCCGCTTGATGATCACGTCGCGCAAGGCACTGGCCGAGCGGCTCTCGCGGCCCGGCATCCGGTTGAAGTCCCTGCGCCGGCTGCCCCTCCTCTCCCGGTTCGCGGTCGGCGTCGTAGGCGTCGTCGTGCTCGTGGCGCTCTTCGCACCGCTGCTCGCCCCGCACGACCCGCTCGACCAGCAGCCGCAGATCGACGGCACCGGACATCCGTCCGGCGGCCACTGGATGGGGCAGGACAGCCTGGGCCGGGACATCCTCAGCAGGCTGATGTACGGGGCGCGCTGGTCCCTGGCGATCGGGCTCGGGGCGACGCTCCTCGCCCTGATCGTCGGCGCGGTGCTCGGCGCGATCGCGGCGACCTCGCGCAAGGCCGTCGACGAGACGCTGATGCGGTGCCTGGATGTGGTGATGGCGTTCCCGGGGATCGCGCTCGCCGCCGTGCTCGTCGCGGTCTTCGGAGGCGGCATCCTCGTCCTGATCTGCGCCATCGCCTTCCTGTTCACGCCACCCATCGCACGGGTCGTACGGGCGAATGTGATGGATCAGTACGGCGAGGACTATGTCGTCGCCGAGCGCATCGTCGGCGCCCGTACCCCGCACATCCTCATCAAGCACGTCGCCATCAACTGCGCCGCCCCCATCCTGGTGTTCTGCACGGTGCAGGTCGCCGAGGCCATCGTCTTCGAGGCCTCGCTGTCCTTCATCGGCGCCGGCGTCCGGCCCCCGGACCCGTCCTGGGGCAGCGTCATCGCCGACGGCAAGAACATGGTGCTGCTCGGCGGCTGGTGGGCGACGGTCTTCCCCGGCCTCCTCATGCTGATCACCGTCCTCGCCCTGAACATCCTCTCCGAGGGCGTATCGGACGCCTGGGCGGCGCCCGCGACCCGCGACGTGCCGGGCGCGGCCCGCAAGGAGGACCGGATCGAAGCTCCCGAGCCGGGCAGCGGCAAGGTCCTTGAGCTGCCGGGGCTGACCGAGGCGGCCCGGCGGCTGCGCTCCCGCGCACGACCGCTGCCGGAGGGGACACCGGTCCTGACGGTCTCCGGCCTCACCATCGGCTTCGACGCCCGGCACGGCGGCGTGGACATCGTCGACGGCATCAGCTTCCACGTGCGGCCGGGCGAAGTCCTCGGCCTGGTGGGCGAGTCGGGCTGCGGCAAGTCGCTCACCGCGCTGACCGTGATGGGCCTGGAGCCCAAGGGCGCCCGCATCGGCGGCCAAGTCACCTTCGACGGCGAGCAGTTGATCGGCATGCCGATGCGCGCCCGCAGGCGGCTGCTCGGCCACGACATGGCGATGATCTACCAGGACGCCCTGTCGTCCCTGAACCCCGCGATGACGGTACGCGCCCAGCTCAAACAGGTCGTACGGCGAGGAGGGCGCCGCACGGCGGTCGAACTCCTCGAACTGGTCGGCCTCGACCCGGACCGCACCCTGCGCAGCTACCCGCACGAACTGTCGGGCGGCCAGCGCCAGCGCGTACTCATCGCGATGGCGCTCTCCCGCGACCCGAAACTGATCGTCGCCGACGAACCGACGACGGCCCTGGACGTCACCGTCCAGGCCCAGGTGATCCAGCTCCTCCTGCGGCTGCGCGAGGAGCTGGGTTTCGCGCTGATCCTCGTCTCGCACGACCTGGCGCTCGTCGCCGACGTCACCGACCGGGTCGTCGTGATGTACGGCGGGCAGATCGTCGAGACGGGCGTGACGGCGGACCTGGTCGAGTCGCCGTCCCACCACTACACGCGCGGCCTGCTGGGCTCGGTGCTCTCCCTGGAGTCGGCGGCACAGCGCCTCACCCAGATCAAGGGCGTCGTCCCGTCGCCCGCCGACTTCCCCGCGGGGTGCAGGTTCGCCGACCGGTGCCCGCTCGCCAGTGAGGTGTGCCGCACGACGGCGCCCGAACTCCTGGGCGGGGCACGGCATTCCATCGCCTGCCACCATCCGGCCGTCGAACCGCCCCGGCTGCCGGAACCCAGGGGAAGCGAGGCCCTGAAGTGACCCAGACCCCGACCGATGCATCCCCTGACTCCCCCGGCTCCCCTGACTCCCTGATTTCCCTCTCCGACGCGCATGTCGTGCACCGGGCCCGCTCCGGCGGCCTGTTCTCCCGGGACCGTGTGTACGCCCTGACCGGCGCCGACCTCTCCATCGCACCCGGCGAGACCGTGGGCGTCGTCGGCGAGTCGGGGTGCGGCAAGTCGACCCTGGCGAAGGTGCTCGTGGGGGTGCAGCGCCCCACGGCCGGCACGGTGTCCTTCCGCGGCCGGGACCTGTGGACGATGAAGCCCGCCGAGCGGCGCGCCGCGATCGGCCGGAACACCGGCATGATCTTCCAGGACCCTTCGACGGCGCTGAACCGCAGACTGCCGGTGCGGCAGATCCTCCGGGACCCCCTGGACGTACACAGGATGGGTACGTCCGCTCAACGCGAGGAGCGGGTGCGGGAGTTGATGTCGCTGGTGGGCCTCCCGAAGGTGCTCGCCGACGGCCTGCCCGGACAACTGTCGGGCGGCCAGCGCCAACGCGTGGCGATCGCCCGTGCCCTGGCGCTCGAACCGGAGCTGGTGGTCGCGGACGAGCCGACCAGCGCGCTTGACGTCTCCGTACGCGCCCAGATCCTCAACCTCCTCCTCGACCTGAAGGAACGCCTCGGCCTCGCCCTGGTGTTCGTCTCGCACGACATCCAGACGGTGCGGCGGATGAGCGACCGGGTGATCACCATGTACCTGGGCAGAATCGTGGAGGAATCCCCGGCCGAGGAGATCCTGGACCGGGCCAGGCACCCGTACACACGGGCGCTCTTCTCCGCGACCCCCGGCCTGCTCGACCCCATCGACCCGATCCCGCTGGTCGGCCCGGTCCCGTCGGCCACCCGGCCGCCGAGCGGCTGCCCGTTCCGTACGAGGTGCTGGAAGGCGGACGAGAGCTGTGCCGCCGCCATGCCGGACTTCGCGTCGACGGAGGGGTCCGGGCACCGCTACCGATGCCACCATCCCGTGCGGGACGGCCAGTCCACGCACGAGCTCGTCATCCAGTCCGCCGCCACGGACACAGCGTCAAGGGAGCCTCAATGACCATTCCCGCCCCGCTTACCGGTGTCATTCCGCCCGTCTGTACTCCACTGACACCGGACCGTGAGGTGGATGCTTCGTCGCTCGTGACCCTCGTGGACCATCTCGTGACCGGGGGTGTCGACGGGCTCTTCGTGCTCGGCTCGACGTCCGAGGTGGCGTTCCTTACGGACCGGCAGCGGAGGAAGGTCATCGACACGGTGGTGGGCCATGTCGGGGGTCAACTCCCCGTCCTGGCAGGGGTGATCGACACGGCCACGCCCCGGGTCCTCGACCACGTCCGTTCGGTGACGGACGCGGGAGCGGACGCGGTGGTGGTGACCGCTCCGTTCTACACGCGCACCCACCCCGCGGAGATCGCCCGCCACTTCCGGCTGATCGCCGCGGGGTCGACGGTGCCGGTCTTCGCGTACGACTTGCCCGTCGCCGTCCATTCGAAGCTGGGCGCGGGTCTTGTCCTCGACCTGGCGGCGGAGGGGGTGCTCGCCGGTCTGAAGGACTCCAGCGGGGACGAGGGGAGCTTCCGGGAGGTGATCCTGGGGGCGCGTGCGCGAGGGGATGTGAGTGGGTTCAGTGTGCTGACGGGGTCGGAGACGACGGTGGACGCGGCGCTTTCGATGGGGGCGGACGGGGTGGTGCCGGGGCTCGGCAACGTCGACCCCGAGGGGTATGCGCGGCTCTATCGCTACTGCCGGGAAGGGGACTGGGCGTTGGCGCGGGCCGAGCAGGAGCGGCTGTGCGGTCTCTTCGGGATGGTGCGGGTGGGGGACCCCGCCCGGATGGGCGGCAGCTCGTCCGGGCTCGGGGCGTTCAAGGCGGCGCTGCAGCTGCGCGGCGTGATCGCGTGTGCGGCGACCGCGGAGCCGCAGGTGCCGTTGTCCTCTGGGGAGGTTGAGCGGGTGGGGAAGTTTCTGGCGGGGGCGGGGTTGCTGTAGCGCTCAAGCCCGCCGCTTCGCGGCGGATCTTTTCCCGCCCACCCACCCGATTACCCGGCAGCGGCCCCGGTCTGCCGGCACGCCGTCGTCGGCCGCGCCGCCATACCGCCGCTTCGCGGCGAGTTTTCCCGCCCACCCGCCCGATTGCCCCGAAGTTGCCCGCCCACCCGTCAGTAGGTCTTCGAGCCCGGCCGCAGGTATTTCAGCCCGTCCGGCGTTTGAGGACGGACTCGGCGGAGCCGGTGATCTACGGCCACCTCGCGGCCGGCGGAGCCGGAAGGTTCGGGAAGGGGCGGGGTTGGGGAAAGGCCCCGCAGGGACCGCCTCAGCCCTGCGACCCCGCCGCCCCACCCGGCCGCACCAACCCCGACTCGTACGCCACAATCACCAGCTGCGCCCGGTCCCGCGCCCCCAACTTCCCCATGATCCGGCTGACATGCGTCTTCGCGGTCAGCGGACTCAGCCCCAACGCCTCCGCGATCTCCGTGTTGTTCAGGCCCCGCGCCACCAGCGAAAGCACCTCACGCTCCCGCTCGGAGAGCCCCTCGGGCCCGCCCGCCCCCAGCCCCACCGGAGCGGACGGCGCCCGCAGCACGCGGGCGATGAGGCGGGACGTCGGGCCCGGCGACAGCAGGGACTCCCCCGCCGCCACCGTGCGAATCGCATCGAGCAGCTCCGCCGGCTTCGTGTCCTTGACCAGGAAGCCCGACGCCCCCGCCCGCAACGCGTCGACGACATGCTCATCGGTGTCGTACGTCGTCAGCATCAGCACCTTCACGCCCGCCAGATCCTCGTCCTTGGCCAGCAGACGCGTCGCCTCGATGCCGTCCAGATCCGGCATGCGGATGTCCATGACGATGAGATCGGCCCGCTCGGAGCGGGCGAGGTCGACGGCCGCGCGGCCCGTCTCCGCCTGCCCGACCACCTCCATGTCCGGCGCCGACTCCACGAGCAGCGCGAACGCCGCCCGTACGAGCGTCTGATCGTCGGCGAGCAGCACACGGATCGTCATCGGAGGCCTCCCACGGGCACCAGGGGCAGTACGGCGTCCACCATGAAACCGCCCTCGTCCCGAGGCCCCGCCTCCAGGGTGCCCCCCACGCTGCGGGCCCGCTCGCGCATGCCGACGAGGCCGAAGCCGGGCGTGTGGTCCGGATCGCGTACGGCACGCCCGTCATCCGTGACCGTCACCCGCAGCGCCGCGTCCTCGGTGTGTACGCCCACCCGGATGGTGAGGCCGGGGCCCCCGTGCCGGACGGCGTTGGTCAGGGCCTCCTGGACGATGCGGTACGCGGCGGCGCCGACGGCGGGCGGCGGGTCCGCCGGAGTCTCGTGCACCGCGAGGTCGACCGCGGCGCCGGAGATCCGGGCGGCCTCCGCCAGATCGGTCAGGCCGTCGAGGCCGGGCAGCGGCCCGCGCGACTCGTCGGTATCCGACCTCAACACCTCCAGCGTGGCCCGGAGTTCGCCGCGTGCGGACCTGCAGGTGTCTGCGATGTCGTCAAGGGCCTTGGCGACCGCCTTCCGGTCGAGCCGCTCCGGATCGGCGGCCAGCACGTGCGCCGCGACGGAGGTCTGGACGCCGACCAGGGTGATGCTGTGCGCCAGCAGATCGTGCAGATCGCGGGCGACCCGCAGCCGCTCCTCGGCGACGCGCCGCCGCGCCTCTTCCTCGCGCGTACGTTCAGCCCGCTCGGCACGTTCCACGACGGAGGCCACGTACTGCCGATGGATGCGCACATACACCCCGAGGAGCAGCACGGCCACGATCCAGCCGGAGATCCGCAGCACCTCCGTGACCTGGTACGGGGCGACGCTCGCGTTGATCGCGAGCGGGACGCCGACGACGGTGAGGCCGGTGAGCAGGGCGCGGCGGGGGCGGCCGGTGGCCGCGACGGTGTAGAGGGCCAGCATCTCCACCGGGACGGCGGCGATGTCCGTGAACTCGGCGGTGTGGTACGGCACGACGAAGGCGGCGACGGCGAGCAGCACCAGCTGAGGGCTGCGCCGCCGCCACACGATGGGGATGTTGGCGGCCATGAGGAGGGCCCACCCGATGGCGTCCGGGCGGTGCTCGTCCTTCACGAACGCGGCGAGGAGCGCCGCGAGCAGGGCGACCGCCGCCGCGAGGACGGCGTCGTCCCGCAGGGCCCTTCGGCTGCCGGGGGCCGCGCCGCTGAACGGCAGGAGCCCCGCGCCGTCGAACCCCCGCGCCTCGTCCCGCTCCTCTGAACCGTTCTGAACCCGCAGGTTTTCCACCACCGCTCGATCCTCCCGTACGTCGCTTGCCCCGTGGGGGCTCCTCCGCTCAGCAGCCGGACGGGCCGGAGTCCATCCAGCCCGCCCGGCTCCGAGGACGAACTCGGCGGCTACGAGACCGGAACCCGGGGTGCGTCCGCCCCCTTCGCCACCGCCGCGGGACGCGACAGCGGTCCGGGCCACCAGACCTTCCGGCCCAGGGCCACACTCGCACTCGTCACCAGGTAGGTCCGCACCAGGAAGGTGTCGAGGAGCACTCCGACCGCGATCACGAAGCCCAGCTCGACCAGCTGCACCAGCGGCATGCTGGTCAGCACGGCGAACGTGGCGGCGAGGACGAGCCCGGCCGATGCGATGACCCCGCCCGTCGTGCGCAGCGCGGTCAGGGCGGCGTCGCCCGGCTCCGCACCGGCCAGGGACTCCTCGCGCATGCGGTGCATCAGGAAGATGCCGTAGTCGACGCCGAGGGCGACGAGGAAGACGAAGGAGAGCAGACCCAGACCGGGGTCCGTGCCCTCCAGGCCGAGGAGCGGTTCGAAGACGAGTCCTGCGATGCCGAGGGACGCGCCCCAGACCGCGACCACCGCGGCGAGCAGCAGCAGCGGTGCGACGAGGCTCCGCAGCAGCGCCACGAGGATCAGCAGGACCGCGGCGAGCACCAGCGGCACGACGATGTTCCGGTCACGGGCGTTGGTGTCCTTCAGGTCGATCTGCTGGGCGCTCGCCCCACCGACGTACGAGGAATCCAGGTCCGACCGCAGGGACTCGATGGTCGCCGTCTCGCCCGCCGACTGCGGCGCGGAGGAGGCGATGACGGAGATCTCCGTCCAGCCCTTCGCAGTACGTCCCTTGGCCGCGCTGTCCACGCCCTTCGTGTCCTGGATCCGGGTGAGCGCTGCGCCCGCGTCCTCGGTGGGCGTCATCACGGTGATCGGCTGGCTGCCCCGCTCGGGGTAGGCCTTGGCGAGCGTCTCCATGGCGGAGACCGAGTCGGGCGTCTTGGTGAAGGAGTCCTCCTGCTTCAGGGCTCCGGGCAGGTTCAGCGCGCCGAGCGCCAGCGCGCCCAGGAGCACCGCGCCACCGGCGAGGACCGTCAGCGGCCTGCGCCCGGCCGAGCTGCCCATCATGGAGAAGAGGCTGCGGCGCTGCTTGGGCTCGCTGCCGAACGCGGGAATCAGCGGCCAGAACACCTTCCGCCCGAGGAGGACGAGGATCGCGGGCAGCAGCGTCAGCATCGAGGCGAGCGCGCAGAGCACACCCACCGTGCCGAGCGGGCCCATGCCCCGGCTGCTGTTGAGGTCCGCGGCGAGCAGGCAGAGCAGACCGGCCGCGACCGTGCCGGACGAGGCGAGCACGGCGGGGCCGCAGCCGCGCAGGGCGGCCACCATCGCGTCGTAGGGGCGCTCGATGCGGCGCAGTTCCTCCCGGTAGCGGGCGACGAGCAGCAGTGCGTAGTCGGTGCCCGCGCCGAAGACGAGGATCGTCATCACGCCCGAGCTCTGGCCGGTGACGGCGGTGCCGAACCATTCGTGCAGTCCGTACGCGATGGCCATCGCGAGGTAGTCCGCGAGGCCGGCGACGGCGAGCGGAACCAGCCACAGGAACGGGCTGCGGTAGATCAGGATCAGGAGGAGCGCGACCACGCCTGCCGTGGTGTAGAGCAGCGGCCCGCCCAGCGAGTCGTAGACCTTGCCCGCGTCGGTGCCGAACGCCCCGTCGCCGCCCACCTCGACGCTCAACCCGCCCTGGCCTTCGGCGACTTCGCGGACGTCATCGACGAGCGCGTCCCGCTTCTTCTCGTCCTGGCCTGGCTCGGTGCTCGCCACCGGGTACATCAGCGTGGTGCCGTCCTTGGACGGTACGGCGCGCGGCTCGGAGGTCAGCTTGTGGGCGCCCTGGATCTCGGCGACCTGGTCCGCCGCGGTCTTGCGGTCGGCGGCGGTCAGACCGCTGTCGCGGTGGTAGACGAGCACCATCTCGGTGGCCTCACCGCCGGGCAACTGGTCTTCCAGTTCGGCGACTTGGGTGGAGTCGGCGCTTGCGGGGAGGTAGTCGACGACGCGGTCCTGCTGGGTGTCGGCCAGTTTCGCCGCGAAGGGCGCGGCGAGCGCGATGACGCCGATCCACAGCACGAGGAACACCCAGGGCACGGCTCGTCGCCGTCGAGCGGTGGTCTGTTCGGCCCGCATGACAGGCCTCCTTCCGGCAGGTTGGCAGGTTCAGCGCCAACCCTCCCGGAATCGGGGGGCCAATCCGTCGGGCCGGAGGGCGAGTTGGGCCGTACACCCCAGGGAGTCAAGGGGAGATAAATACTCCCGGGGGAGTACTGCGGCCGCGTACGAGCGGGCCGCCGCCCCTTGCCGGGCCCGCCCGCTACGACTGCGTCGTCCGCGCCGCCACCAGGAGCCGGGTCACCTCGTCGGCGCCGATGGTCAGCGCCCCGCCCGCCGTGCCGAGCACCTCGCGCTCGGCGGGGGTGTAAGGGCCGTCGGCGAGGGCGATCCGCGCGCCCTGCAGCAGCAGCGACTCGCGTCCGGCGGGAGCGAGGTGCGGGGCCAGCGGGCCGAGCGCCTCGTGCAGCTCTATGGCCAGACCCGGCACATAGTCCCCTGCCGTGGCCCGCCCGGTGTCGGCGGCGAGCGCCTCGACGAGCGCGACGAGCTGTTCCTCGCAGCAGTCGTCGTATCCGGCGGCGCGCAACGTCGCGACGGCGGCGTCGAGCGTCGTGCGCGACGAGGTGCCGCCGGCGGAGAGGACCGCGAGGACGACGGTGTGCACGGCGTCGCGCACCATCGCGGAGAGCCGGGTGGTCGTGGGATGGCCGAGAACATCCGTACCGAAGTGGTCCTGGCAGGCGGCGCATTCGACGATGGGGCCCGTGGTGCCGCGGGGCAGCACGGGCACACCGAGGAGGACGAAGCGGCGACGCCCTGTGCGCCGCTGGTAGTTGCGGTCGCCACCGCAGCCGGGGCAGAAGAACTCGCCGTCCCCGACGGTGGTCCAGGCCGTATGCACGCCGATCACGCGCCTGCGCAGCACCCGCGCGCGGGACACGGGCGTGGCGAAGATGCGGGATTCCCGGCCGTTTCGTCCCCGATCTGGCAGCACCACGCACCTCCGTAACGCCCCGGCAACATTGCCTGGTTGGGCGTGATGTTAGCCACATCGTTGATGTGACGTCAGCACCCTGTGCGAGAGATGGCCGGTAGACGACCAGAGCGCGGGGGCGCACAGAAGCGCCGGACGGGCTCAGAA
>NZ_JBHYIG010000105.1:0-28813 GCF_042740015.1 Streptomyces sp. NPDC059037 | reverse complement strand
TTTATCCCCCGCCCCCTATTTTTTACAATTTTTTTTGGGGGGGGCGGTGGTTTTTTTTTTTATTGGGGGGGGGGGGGGGGGGGGGGGGGGGCCAAAGGAACCCCCCTAGCCCACCCACCGCACGCCCGCATAAGAAGCCCCCGCCACCACCACCCACGCACACAGCCCAAGCGCCGCCACCCGCCCGCCCGTCCGGGTGAGCGACGGCAGATCCACCGCGGCGCCGAGCCCGAACAGGGCCGCGGCCAGGAGCAGTTCCTGGGCGTGGCCCGCCAGGTCCAGTACGGAACCGGGGACCCAGCCGGTGCTCCGTACCGCGACCATCCCGATGAACCCCGCCACGAACAACGGAACCACCGGCGGCCGCTTCCCCACCCCCGCCCCCGCCCCGCGCGCAGCGGCCCGCGCCCGCAGCGCAAGCCCCACCGCGGCCACCAGCGGCGCAAGCACCGCCACCCGCATCAGCTTCACGAGGACCGCGTCGCCGAGCGCCCCCGCCCCGGCGGTCTGCGCGGTGGCCACCACCTGCCCCACATCGTGCACGCTCGCCCCGGCCCACCGGCCGAACTCCGCGTCGCTGAGCCCCAACGGCCCCTGAAGCAACGGGAGTACGGCGATGGCCAGCGTCCCGCAGAGCGTCACGAGCGCCACCGAGACCGCCGCGTCCCGCTCCTCGCTCTCCGTCACCTCGCTGACCGCCCCGATCGCGGAGGCACCGCAGATCGAGTAGCCGGTGGCGATCAGGAGCGGCTGATCGCCGGGCAGCCCCATCCGGCGGCCGAGCCACCACGTGCCGAAGAACGTCGCCGCGACCACCCCGAGCACCATCACCACCGTCGCCCAGCCGAGGCCAAGGACATCGTCCAGGCTCAGCTTCAGGCCCAGCAGGACGACGCCGAGCCGCATCAGCCGCTTTCCGGCGAGGGAGAGCCCGGCCTTGCCCCGGCCTCGTACGACGGCGCGCACCCCTGGCACATGCGCCGCCGCGAGGCCGAGCACCACCGCCGCCGTCAGCATCGGCACGGCGGGGAGCAGCGCATGCACCGCCCCGGCCGCCGCGACACCGAGCGCGGCCAGGGCGAGCCCCGGCAGCGGGCGGCCCGCGGCCGGCGACACTCCGCGCGGCCGCTGGCCAAGGAGTGCCATCAGCGGTCGGCCGGCAGCTCGTACACCCGGCGCACGCTGGTGCCGAGGCGGGAGATGTCGGCGCCGTACACATGGAGGGAGATCGCCGGCTCCGTACCGCCGTTCCACACCCGGTGGATGTCGCCGGGCGGCGCGAATCCGCAGACCGTGCCCCGCAGGTTGACCAGGTCCTCCGTGGCGACGAGCCGCGCCGCGCCGCCGGGCGCGGCCGCCGGGACCAGGCGGTAGCGCCGCTCGTGCTCCGCGCCCTCGTGGACGCCGGTCACGCACCAGGAGACGTGGTCGTGGACGGGCGTGTGCTGCCCCGGCAGCCAGACGAGGCCGACCACGGAGAAGCTGCCGTCGTGCTCGGCGTGCAGCAGATGCTGCCGGTAGCGCTCGGGGTCGCCCTCGCGCTGCCCGTCCGTGAGCAGATCGGCGGCGGTGATGTGCGGGGCGAGACACTCGCCGACCAGGTGTGCCGTGAGGTCCGGCGGTAACCCGCGGCCGACGGCCTCGCGGATGCCGGCGACGAGGGCGTCGAGGCGTTCGGTGGTGCGGTCGGCTCGGTACGCGGTGGTGGGGGTACTCATACGGGCAGCGTCCTGCCGCCCATCCATCACGTCCAACGACAGTTGTTAAGCGGTACCCCAACTCCTGCTTATGGATGGCCACTTGTGAGAGCGCTGCCGTGCCCTCAGCACCCCACCCTGTTCGCCGCCACCGCCTTCAGCTCGTCAAGGACCAGCGCCGTCGCCGGAATCCGCAGATGCTCCCGGAGCGCGTACGCCGACACCTGCCGCCGCGACGCCGGATCGAGCGCGCGTCCCGTCACATCGCGGTGCCGCAGGAAGTTGAGGACCAGGCCCGGCATCATCGCGATGCCGAGCCCCTCGGCGACCAGGCTCTGGATGACGAGATTGTCGTCCGTGGTGAACGCGATGTCCGGCGCGAAGCCCTGCTCGGCGCACTCGTGCAGGAAGTTGGCGCGACAGCGCAGACAGCCCGCGATCCAGCGCTCCCCGGCGAGATCGGCGAGCTTCACCGAACGGCGCCGCGCGAGCGGGTGCCGGGACGGCAGGAGGACCGTCAACTGGTCCTCCATGAGCGGGATTTCCACCACCTCCGCCGGTACGGCCTCGTGCAGTCCGGGGTAGTGGAAGGCCAGCGTGATGTCGCAGTCGCCGTTCACGAGCCGCTGGAGCGACTCGGGCGGTTCGTTCTCCTGAAGCTCGACGCGTACGCCGGGATGTCCTGCCGCGAGCCGGGCGAGCGCCTCGGGGATGAGGGTCGCGGTGGCGCTGGGGAAGGCGCAGACGCGTACCCGCCCGGTGCGCAGGCCCGTGATCGCGTTCATCTGCTGCTGGGCGGCGCTGATGTTGCCGAGGATGATCCCCGCGTGCCGGGACAGCGCCTCGCCCGCCTCGGTCAGCCGCATGCGCCGGCCGACCCGCGTGAAAAGCACCGTGCCGACGGACCGTTCGAGCGCCTTCATCTGCTGGGTGATCGCGGGCTGGGTATAGCCGAGCGAGCGGGCGGCGGCGGAGTAGGAGCCGGTGCGCACCACTTCATGGAACGACCTGATGTGCCGGGAATCGAACACACCTGAATCATAAGCAGGATTTGGGATGCGCGGACAGGGCGTTCCCCGGCCTTTTGGATGCCTTCTGGACCGGCCGGTGTCCGGATCCCGACTGGATCAGCCGGTCGTCCCCGTAAGCGGCGCCCGCCCGAGCCAGGCCGCCAACTCCCCATAGGCGTCCGCCCCTTCAGGAGCCTCCTGCACCGTGCCGAACGGCACGCCCTCGCCGCGTCGCTCCGCGGGCAGCGCCTGGTGCGCGAAGTCCAGCGCGAACCGCGCCAGTTCCTGGTCGAGTTCGAGCGGGCGCCCGAGCGCCTCGGACAGATCCCAGGTGTGGGTCACGAACTCCATCACGTATCCGGAGAGCGCGATCCGCCCCGGAGCGTCGCCCCACGGCACCCGCACCGGCGCGTCGAGGCGCGCGTCGTCCGCCCAGGCGTCCAGCGTGGCCGCCCTGACCTTCTCGTAGGCCGCGCCGAAGCCGTCGTCCGGCACGTCGTCGGCGTACGGCGTGACCGCGAGACCGTCGCCGCCCTCGCCGACGACCTGGATGCGCCGGGTGCCGCCGACGATGTGCGAGAGGAGCCTGCGTACGTCGTACTCGTCGCAGGGCGTGGCGGCGTCGAGCTGCTCGGGGCGCACGGTGGCGATGAGCGTCGCGATCTGTTCGGTGGCGCGGGCGAAGAGGGGGCGGGGGTCGGGAGAGACGTTCATGGCTGACTTCTTTCGTCCGTAGGTCGTCCGGAGGTCGTCCGTCGGTTCGGTCTCCGCGCGGCGCGCCCATCGCGCGGCCGTCGCTGACGGAGGAGACTCTCGCGGCATAACCTGACACCTGCCGTCAGCTTTTCCGTCATCCTTGGCGACGTGAAATCCGACCGGCTCCTCTCGATCCTGCTGCTGCTCCAGACCCGCGGCCGGGTCCCCGCGCATGAACTGGCCGACCGCCTCGAAGTCTCCGTACGCACCATCTACCGCGACATCGATGCGCTGTCCTCGTCCGGCGTCCCGGTGTACGCCGAGCGCGGCCGGCACGGCGGCATCGCGCTGCTTCCCGGCTTCCGTACGGACGTCACAGGGCTGACGCAGGACGAGTCGCGGGCCCTGTTCATCCTCGCCGCGCAGGGCGCGCACGCCGCGCTCGGACTCGACGCGGCGCTCGGCTCCGCGCTGCGCAAGGTCATGGCCGCGCTGCCCGAACCGCACCGTCCCGCCGCCGAGTTGACGAGCCGTCGGATCCTCGTCGACTCGGCGCGCTGGATGCCGGGGGCCCGCGGGTCCGGTCCCGCCGAGGTCGACCTGGACGTGCTGCAGGACGCCGTCTTCGCCGACCGGCGGCTGCGCCTTCGCTACCGGCACGGCGGCGACGCGGAGCCGAGCACCTACACCGTGGACCCCTACGGCCTCGTGTCGAAGGCGGGCGTCTGGTATCTGGTCGCGGACCGGCGCGGCGCCCCGCAGCTGTTCCGCGCCGACCGTGTGCAGTCGGCGACCCGCACGGAGGCGCCCGTCAAGCGCCGACCCGGCGTCGAACTGGCCGACATCTGGGGGGTGTTGAAGCGTCAGGTCGAGGACCGTCCGGTCGGCGTCGAGGTGACGGCGCGGGTGGCACGGGACCGCTTCGCGCTGTTCCTGCGCCTCAACGGCCATCGGGTCGCCACACCTCCCGAGGACGACGGGGAGAGCGAGTGGATCACCGTCCGTCTCGGGTACGGAGTCCTGGGCGAGGTCCATGCGCTGCTTCCGTTCGCCGCGGCCGTCGAGGTGCTCTCGCCGCCCGAGGCACGAGAAGAGCTGGCGCGGGCCGCCGCGGCCGTCACGGAGCTGTACCGAGACGTTCCGGACGCAGGAAACGGCTCAGCTCGCCGGTGAGTTCGGCGGGCGCGTCCTCCTGTACGAGATGTCCCGCGCCCTCGATCAGGCGCAGCTCGGCGCCGGGGATCAGCTTGGCCAGCTCATGGCCGCGCTCGACGGGGATCCAAGTGTCGTCGGTGCCCCAGCAGATGAGAACGGGCAGCGCCAACTCCCCGTACCGGCCCTGGATCTCGTCGGTGAACCGCTGGTCGTTCTGCTCGATCTGCCGGTAGAAGGCGGGCCTGCCCTCGTCCGTGCACCAGGGCTCGACGAGCCGGTCGAGCACCGCCGGGTGCAGCCCGCGGTGGCTCGCCGATGCGACGTACTCCCGCACCAGCGCCTCGTGCAGGGCGGGCGGCAGCTGGGCGAAGACGTCGGCGTGCGCGCCGAGCAGGCGGTAGGCGGGGGAGCCCCAGGGGGCGAGCGCCACTGGGTCGACGACGGCGATGCGGTCGTAGCGGGCGCCGTGCAGGAGGTGCGCGCGCAGGGCCACACAGCCCCCGAAGTCATGCGCCACGACGGCGGGCCGCCGCAGGCCCCAGTGGGCCAGGAGTTCGGTCAGGACGCGGGCCTGCGCGGCCAGGGACACGTCCTGCCCCGCGGCCATCTCCGAGGCGCCGTAGCCCGGCAAGTCCCAGGCGTACACGCGGTGTTCGCGGGAGAGCGCGCGGGCGACGCCGCGCCAGACGTACGACGAGAAGGGGGTGCCGTGGACCAGGACGACGGGTGGTGCGTCCTCAGGGCCGACGGCGGTCCAGCGGACGGCGCCGGTCGGCCCCGCGAAGGTGTGGTCGAGCGTCCAGTCACGGTCGGTCGTCATGGGCGTAAGGCTAGTAGCTCCTTACGGGAGAGTCGAGGATCTCGGCCGCCGGGCCTGCGGGCCTCAGTCGTCCAGCCAGTGGTGGCGGCCGAGCGACACCAGACGCAGCTGGCGGCGTGCCCGGTCCGCGACCTGTTCCTCGGCGTCGGGCGCCGCCTCAAGGAGCGTGGACGCGGTCATCACCATGTGGTCGACGTACATTCCGGCCAGCATCAGGAGGTCGTCGTCGTTCCAGCCCGCCGCCTCCGGCTCCTGGGCGAACTGGTCCTTCACCTCCTGGGCGAACAGCGCGAGTTGGTCGCCGATCGCGGACCGCACGGCCTGCACCCCGCCGTGCCGCTCGCGGGCGATGAAGCGGACGTGTGCGGGGTGGGTGCGCACATAGGTGACGATCAACTCGACCGCGGCCGCGATGCGTTCCTCGCCGTCGCCGGTCGCGGAGAGCAGCGCGGAGAGGGTCGTGTGCAAGCTGCCGAGCGCCTCCTCGACCAGGGCCACGCCCAGATCGGCCATGTCGCGGAAGTGACGGTAGAAGGCGGTCGGTGCCACTCCCACGGCACGGGTGACCTCGCGCAGGCCCAGGCTGCTCAGGCTCTGCTCCTCGAGCAGCTGGAGCGCCGCGTCGAGGAGGGCCTGCCGGGTCTTCTGCTTCTGGGCCTGCCGGACGCCGAGAGTGTGACTCATGCCATGCAGTTAACAACTGTTCTCTGAGATTGGGAAGCCGGTGGGAGTAGTAGACTCCCAAGTCAGTGAACAGTTGTAACCACAATTGTTCACCGAAACGTCACACGAGAGGCATCCCATGCTGTTCCTCGTCGCCGCCCTTCTTCTGCTCGGCGTCGCCATGGGCTCCGTGGCGCACGCGCCGCTGCCCGTCACCCTCGTCGCCGCGGCCGTCATCGGCGTATGGCTCCTGGTGTTCGCGATCCGCGAGCGCCGTGGGCAGCACCGCTCGCACCCGGGCCACCACTGATCCGTACGACACCTACAAGGAGTCGCACCATGGAACTCACCAGCACCAGCACCAGCACCAGCACCAGGACTGCCACCAGGAGCACCGCCGCCGTCACCGCCCCGGCAGCCCGGCGCGAGGCCGACGGGATGGCCGTCGCCTCGTTCGTGCTCGGCCTGCTCGGGCTGCTCGTCCTGAATCTCTTCCTCGGGCCCGTCGCGATCGTCCTCGCCGGCCTCGCGCTGCTGCGCGGCACCAGCCGGAAGGGGCGTGCCGTGCTCGGCCTCGGGCTCGGCGTGGCCGATCTCGTCGTCCTCGCCACGCTCATGTCCATGGACAACACCGTGTCGTGGGGCCTCGCCGGCTGACACCGCTTGGACGCGGGCGGTGCCATGGCTCGTAGAATCGTGCGCACCATGGCCTACCTCGACCACGCAGCGACCACTCCGATGCTTCCGGAGGCGATCGCGGCGATGACCGCCCAGCTCGCCGTCACCGGCAACGCCTCCTCATTGCATGCCGCTGGGCGCCGGGCGCGACGCACCGTCGAGGAGGCCCGCGAGACGCTCGCCGAGTCGCTCGGCGCGCGCCCCAGCGAGACCGTCTTCACCGCGGGCGGTACCGAGGCGGACAACCTCGCCGTGAAGGGCCTCTACTGGGCCCGGCGCGACGCCGAACCCGCGCGCACCCGCGTGCTCGCGAGCCCCGTCGAGCACCACGCCGTCCTGGACGCCGTGCACTGGCTCGGCGAACACGAGGGCGCCACCGTCGAGTACCTCCCCGTCGACCGGTACGGGCGCGTGCACCCCGAAGCCCTGCGCGAGGCGATCGAACGCGACCCCGCCGATGTCGCGCTCGCCACCGTCATGTGGGCCAACAACGAGATCGGCACGATCCAGCCGATCCGCGAACTGGCCGACGTGGCAGCGGAGTTCGACATTCCGTTGCATGCCGACGCGGTGCAGGCCTTCGGGCAGGTGCCCGTCGACTTCGGGGCGTCCGGGCTCGCCGCGATGACCGTATCCGGCCACAAGATCGGCGGTCCGTACGGCATCGGCGCGCTGCTCCTCGGCCGCGAGTACAGCCCCGTCCCCGTCCTGCACGGCGGCGGGCAGGAGCGCCATGTGCGCTCCGGGACGCTGGACGTGCCCGCGATCGCCGCGTTCGCCGTGGCGGGACGGCACGCCGCAGCCCAGCGCGAGTGGTTCGCCCGCGAGATCGGCGCCCTGCGCGACGAACTGGTCGCCTCGGTGCGCGCGGCGGTTCCTGAGGCGATCCTCGGGGGCGACCCCGTCGACCGGCTGCCCGCCAACGCGCACTTCACCTTCGCCGGTTGCGAGGGCGACTCCCTGCTCCTGCTGCTCGACGCCCAGGGCATCGAGTGCTCCACCGGCTCGGCGTGCACGGCGGGCGTGGCCCAGCCCAGCCACGTCCTGCTCGCCACCGGCACCGACCCCGACCTGGCCCGCGGCACGCTCCGCTTCTCCCTGGGGCACACCTCCACGAAGGCCGACGTCGACGCCGTGGCGCGGGCGATCGGCCCGGCGGTGGAGCGGGCGCGGACGGCGGGGCTGAGCTAGGCCGCCCCGATCCGATCCGTCCCCGATCCGTCTCGATCCGTCTCGATCGGTCTCATCCGCTCCGGCCGAACGGGGCTGTATCCAGCCGAATTGAGCCGAACCATGTGGTTCCGCGTCGATCCGGACCGATCCGGACCGAGCGGGAGCCGGATAGGTCACATCCTTGGAACCACCCGGGAATCCGGCCCGAGTTGATGGCGTTCTGGGTGGATATGGAAGTGGCCGACCGTCGGAGCGCGATACGACGCAGACATTCCACCGATCTATGCTTGCCGCTCGCGAGTCCGCTCCGCGCGTTCGGGGCTGCACGACGACCCCCTCATGGAGTTCACATTGAAGGCGAACCTCCGATCTCGTATCGCCGCGCGGCTCGGGCGCATCTACCTCTCCCGGATCCAGCGGAACGGGATCAGTTCCTCGACGATCGCGCGGCTGCCCGAGCCGCTGCTCGCGCCGATGCGCCGCGACGGGCTCGACCCGGTGGCCGGTCTCACCGCCAAGCAGGCGGAGCAGCCGATCTACCAGGTGCCGCTGCCGTTCGGCATGGACGCCTGGGTCGTCACGGGCTACGACGAGGTCAAGGCCGTGCTCGGCGAGACCGACGGGTTCAGCAACGACTTCACGAACCTCGCGGGCAACGCGGGCGTCTCCGAGGAGCAGAACCCCGGCGGCCTCGGTTTCAGCGACCCCCCGGTCCACACGCATCTGCGGCGCATCCTCACGCCCGAGTTCACGATGCGCAGGCTGCGGCGCCTGACGCCCCGGATCGACGCCATCGTAGAGGAGCGGCTCGACGCGATGGCCGCGTCCGAAGGGCCCGTCGACCTCGTGGAGGCCTTCGCGCTGCCGATCCCCTCGCTCACGATCTGCGAGCTGCTCGGCGTGCCCTATGAGGACCGCCACGACTTCCAGCAGCTGGCCATGGAGCGCTTCGACCTCTTCGCCGGGGCGACCGCGCCGTTCGGTGCCATATCCGCCTCGCTGTCCTACTTCAGGGACGTCGTCAAGAAGCAGCGCGAGAACCCGGGCGACGGGCTCCTCGGCATGATCGTCAAGGAGCACGGCGACACCGTCGACGACGAGGAGCTCGCGGGCCTCGCCGACGGCATCCTGACCGGCGGCTTCGAGACCACCGCGAGCATGCTGGCGCTCGGCTCGCTGCTCCTGCTCCAGCACCCGGACGCCGCCGCACGGCTGCGCGACGACGACGCGGCGACGTCCCCCTTCGTGGAGGAGGCGCTGCGCTATCTGACCGTCGTGCAGGTGGCCTTCCCGCGCTTCGCCCGCGAGGACATCGAGATAGCCGGGGTGCGCATCCCCAAGGGCGACCTCGTCCTGTGCTCCCTCAGCGGCGGCAACCGCGACGCCAAGTACACCGCGGACGGCGGCGGCTTCGACCCGGACCGCAAGGCTTCGGGGCATCTCGCCTTCGGGTACGGCATCCACCGCTGCATCGGCGCCGAACTGGCCCGCATGGAGCTGCGCGCCGCCTACCCGGCCCTGGTGCGGCGCTTCCCCGAGATGCGCCTTGCGGTCGCCCCCGACGACCTCGCGTTCCGCAAGCTGTCGATCGTCTACGGCGTGGAGTCCCTGCCCGTACACCTTCGGTGACGGCGGTCAGAAGTCAGGCGAGGGCGGTGCGGGCGTCCCGCACGAGCCGTATGTACCGGTCCCAGTCCCAGTGCGGACCGGGATCGGTGTGGTCCGTGCCCGGCACCTCCACATGGCCGACGATGTGCTCCCGGTCCACGGGGATGTCGTACCGCTTGCAGATTCCCGCCGTGAGCCGCGCCGACGACGCGTACATGGCATCAGTGAACGAGGACTTCTTGTCGACGAAGCCCTCGTGCTCGATGCCGACGCTCCGTTCGTTGTAGCTCCTGTTCCCCGCGTGGAACGCGACGTCCAGCTCGCGGATCATCTGGGCGACATGCCCGTCCTTGCGCACCACGTAGTGCGCGGCCGCGCCGTGCGCCGGGTCCTTGAACACCCGCAGCGCCGTCGCGTACCCACCCTGGACGACGTGGATGACGACCATGTCGATCTCGTAGTCGTCGGGTCGGTCCGCGCGCCGCCAGTTGTAGTCGGACGCGGCGACCCACTGCGCGCCCTTGGCGTCGACCTCGCCCTCCTTGCGCTTCTTGACCACGCCGGGCAGCCGCCACCACAGCCGGCCGAGCTCGTCCGCGGCGAGCGCGGCCGTGCCTGCGGCCGCCACCGCGCCGCCGATCAGCAGCGTCCGCCGGTTGACGCCCCGGCGCCCCGGCTTCCGCTCCGCCGTCGTGTCCTTTTCTTCCCCCATGTGATCGTGAACGCTTACTCACGGGCGCCTGGTTCCCGCGGCCCCGTACCCTGTTAGAGCTATGACTGAGACCCAGACCCCGCAGCGCCCCCGCCCCCTTCGCGTTCTCGCCGCCATGTCCGGCGGCGTGGACTCCGCCGTCGCCGCCGCCAGGGCCGCCGAAGCAGGGCACGACGTGACCGGAGTGCACCTGGCGCTCTCGGCGAACCCGCAGTCGTTCCGCACGGGCGCGCGAGGCTGCTGCACCATCGAGGACTCGCGCGACGCCCGCCGCGCCGCCGACGTCATCGGCATCCCGTTCTACGTATGGGACCTCGCCGAGCGGTTCCGCGAGGACGTGGTCGACGACTTCATCGCCGAGTACGAGGCGGGGCGCACCCCCAACCCGTGCCTGCGCTGCAACGAGAAGATCAAGTTCGCCGCGCTCCTGGACAAGGCGCTCGCGCTCGGCTTCGACGCGGTGGTCACGGGCCACTACGCGAAGGTGATCACGCACGAGGACGGCACCCGCGAACTGCACCGGGCCTCCGACATGGCCAAGGACCAGAGTTACGTCCTCGGGGTCCTCGACGACCGCCAGCTCGCCCACGCGATGTTCCCCCTCGGTGACACGGTCACCACCAAGGAGGAGATCCGCGCGGAGGCCGAGGAGCGCGGCCTGGCCGTCGCCAAGAAGCCCGACAGCCACGACATCTGCTTCATCGCCGACGGCGACACCCAGGGCTTCCTCGCGGACCGCCTGGGCAAGGCGGAGGGCGACATCGTGGACGCCGACGGGAACAAGCTGGGCACCCACGAGGGCGCGTACGGCTACACGATCGGCCAGCGCAAGGGACTGCGCATCGGCACCCCCGCCCCCGACGGCAAGCCCCGCTACGTCCTGGACATCTCGCCCGTGAACAACACGGTGACGGTCGGCCCGGCCGACGCCCTGGACGTGACGGCCCTGACGGCCATCAAGCCCCGCTGGTGCGGCGTGGCCCCCTCCGGGCCCGGCACGTACACCGCGCAGCTGCGGGCCCACGGCGGCGAGACGGAGGTGACCGCCGAGCTCGTCGACGGCACCCTGCACGTCTCCTTCGCCGAGCCCGTACGCGGCGTGGCCCCAGGCCAGGCGGTCGTCCTCTACGACGGCACGCGCGTGGTGGGGTCGGCGACGATCGCGGCGACGGAGCGGGCCGCCGCGGTGGCCTAGCCGGTCGTCACCTCGTAGAAGTCGTCACCTCGTAGAAGCAGAAGTGGTCCTTGATCTGGGCCACCGCTTCCTTCGGCTCCGGGTAGGCCCAGACCGTGTCCTTCGCCTCGGGGAGCGACCAGTAGGAGGCCGTTCCCTTGAAGGGGCAGTAGGTGGTGGTCTCCGAAGGCGTCAGCAGGTCCGTGCGGACGTCCTCCGGAGGGAGGTAGTAGCGCACCGGGTAGCCCGTCTCGCGCAGCAGCAGGGGGCGCCGGCTCTCCGCGACGACCTGGCCGTCGCGCACCACGCGTACGTGCTCCGTGCCCTGTTCGACGGTGATCTCGTGTCCTGCGGTCACAGTGGTCTCCTTCTCGGGGCCGGGGTTCGGACCGTACCGTGAAGCCATGAACATCTGTGTCTTCCTCTCCGCGGCCGACCTTCCCGAGCGCTACACCCGACCCGCCCGCGACTTCGCCGAACTGCTCGGCAAGGGCGGCCACACGCTGGTGTGGGGCGGCTCCGAGAGCGGTCTGATGAAGGTCGTCGCCGACGGCGTGCAGGAGGCCGGCGGCCGCCTCGTCGGCGTATCGGTCGACTTCCTCGCGGCCAAGGCCCGTACGAACGCCGACGAAATGGTGATCGCCAAGGACCTCGCCGAACGCAAGGCGCTGCTCCTGGGGAAGGCCGACGCGGTCGTGGTCATGGTCGGCGGCACCGGCACGCTCGACGAGGCCACCGAGATCCTGGAACTGAAGAAGCACGGCAGGACCGACAAACCGGTGGTCCTGCTCAACTCGGCCGGTTTCTACGACGGGTTGAAGGAGCAGTTCCGGCGGATGGAGGACGAGGGATTCCTGCCGGTGCCGCTGACCGATCTGGTCTTCTTCGCCGAGGAGCCGGTGGGCGCCCTCGCCTACCTGGAGGAGTCGGTGGGCACGCGCTGAGCCGCGTCCGCCGGGGTGGGACCATGGGCCCATGGCTACACATGTGATCACCGGGGCGGGCTCCGGCATCGGCGCGGCCGTCGCGCGCCGCCTCCACGCACGCGGCGACGCCCTCGTCCTGCACGCACGGGACGCCGGCCGCGCCAAGGACCTGGCGGCGCAGTTCCCCGGAGCGGCCACGCTCGTGGGCGACCTCTCCGACCCTGACAGGCTCTCCTGGGCGTTCGGCCACCAGGCCCTGCCCGACCGGGTGGACTCGCTGCTGCACATCGCGGGCGTGGTCGACCTGGGCCGGGTCGGCGATCTCACCCCCAAGTCCTGGCGCCACCAGCTCAACGTGAACCTCATCGCCCCCGCCGAGCTGACCCGCCACTTCCTGCCGCAGCTCCGACTGGCCCAGGGGCACGTGGTCTTCGTGAACTCGGGCGCAGGGCTGAACGCGCATGCCGACTGGTCCGCCTACGCCGCCTCCAAGCACGGCCTCAAGGCCCTCGCCGACGCGCTGCGCGCCGAGGAGCACGGCAACGGCGTCCGCGTCACCTCCGTCTACCCGGGCCGCACGGCGAGCCCCATGCAGGCCAAGGTCCACCGGCAGGAGGGCAAGGAGTACGACCCCTCCCGTTTCGTCGACCCGGAGTCGGTGGCCACCACGATCCTGACGGCACTCGACCTGCCGCGTGACGCGGAGATCAACGACCTGACGGTGCGGCCGGGACGGTGAGCGAGTTCAGCTTCGGCCCGGCCACCGGCGTCGGGTCCATGCCCGGCGGCGACGCGCGCGAGGCCGCGAAGACCGTCACCGGCAGCTTCGAGACGTTCCCCTACCTGGCGGAACTGCCCGCGCGGGGGCCCGGCGCCGACATGATCGGGCGGACCGCCGGGCTGCTCGTCGACCTCTACGCGCGCGTGGAGCCCAGCGGCTGGCGCATCGGCGACCGTCCTGGCCGCGACACCCGGCGGGCCAGGGCGTGGCTCGGCGAGGACCTCGACGCGCTCGAGGAGTTCACCCAGGGGTACGAGGGGCCGGTCAAGGTGCAGGCCGTGGGGCCGTGGACGCTTGCCGCCGCCCTGGAGCTGAAGAACGGCGAGGCCGCGCTCTCCGACCCCGGCGCCTGCCGCGACCTGGCCGGATCGCTCGCGGAGGGACTGCGCGCCCACCTCGCGGACGTACGCCGTCGCATCCCGGGCGCCCAGGTGGTGCTCCAGCTCGACGAACCCTCGCTCATCGCCGTGCTGCGCGGGCAGATCAAGACCGCGAGCGAGTACCGCACCCACCGCGCCGTGGACCGGCAGGTCGTCGAGAGCACCCTGCGGGACGTCCTCGGCGTCCAGGACGGTCCCGGTGTCGTGCATTCCTGCGCGCCCGACGTGCCGTTCGCGCTCCTGCGGCGGGCCGGCGCCGACGCCATCTCGTTCGACTTCGCACTCCTCACCGAGCGTGACGACGAGGCGATCGGGGAGGCCGTCGAGGCGGGCACGAAGCTCTTCGCCGGTGTCGTGCCGGGCGTGGACGGCCGATTGTCAGACCCGGCCGGTAGCGTCATGGGTGTCAGGACGCTGTGGCGCAGGCTGGGGCTGAATCCGGGTTCGCTCGCGGAGTCGGTCGTGGTCACTCCGTCGTGCGGCCTCGCGGGGGCTTCTCCCGCGTACGCACGCGCGGCGCTCGCCCACTGCGTCCGGGCGGCGAGATCACTCGCGGACAACCCTGAGTAATTGGGTATGACGTAACGGGAGGACGAAACGGTGGCTGTCGAACAGCAAGGCTCTGTGCCCGCCGAGGCACGGGATCAGCACGCCCAGCTGGCCGAACAGATCGAGGAGCACCGCTTCCGGTACTACGTGAACGACCAACCGGTCGTCAGCGACGCCGAGTTCGACAAGCTCCTTCGCTCGCTCGAGGCCCTGGAGGAGCAGTACGCGGAGCTTCGTACGCCCGATTCGCCCACCCAGAAGGTCTCCGGGGCCTACGAGACCGACTTCACGTCGGTGGAGCACCGCGAGCGCATGCTCTCCCTGGACAACGCCTTCGACGACGAGGAGCTCGCCGCCTGGGCCGAGCGCGTCGCCAAGGACGTCGGCACCAGCGACCACCACTTCCTGTGCGAGCTGAAGATCGACGGCCTCGCCGTGAACCTCACGTACGAGGACGGGAAGCTCACCCGCGCGGCGACGCGCGGCGACGGCCGGGTCGGCGAGGACATCACGCCGAACGTCCGCACGATCGCGGACATCCCCGACCGCCTCAAGGGCGACAACATCCCCGCCCTCGTCGAGATCCGCGGCGAGGTCTTCTTCCCCATGGAGAAGTTCGAGGAACTGAATGCCCGCCTGGTCGAGGCGGGCGACAAGCCCTTCGCCAACCCGCGCAACGCGGCGGCCGGTTCACTGCGCCAGAAGGACCCCAGAGTCACCGCCACCCGCCCGCTGCACATGGTGGTGCACGGCATCGGCGCCCGCGACGGCTTCGACATCGACTGCCTCAGCCACGCCTATGAGCTCCTGCACGGCTGGGGCCTGCCCACCGCCCAGCACAACAAGGTGGTCCAAGGCCTCGACGGCGTACGGGAGTTCATCGCGTACTTCGGAGAGAACCGCCACTCCGTGGAGCACGAGATCGACGGCGTCGTCGTCAAGCTGGACGAGATCCCGCTCCAGGGCCGCCTCGGCTCGACCTCGCGCGCCCCGCGCTGGGCGATCGCCTGGAAGTACGCGCCGGAAGAGGTCAACACCAAGCTGGTCAACATCCGCGTGGGCGTCGGCCGCACCGGCCGCGTCACTCCGTACGCGCAGGTGGAGCCGGTCACCGTCGCCGGATCCGAGGTCGAGTTCGCGACGCTGCACAACCAGGACGTGGTGAAGAAGAAGGGCGTCTTCATCGGGGACACGGTCGTCCTGCGCAAGGCGGGCGACGTCATCCCGGAGATCCTCGGCCCGGTCGTCGACCTGCGCGACGGCACGGAGCGGGAGTTCGTGATGCCCGCCGAGTGCCCCGAGTGCGGGACGCCGCTGCGGCCCATGAAGGAGGGCGACATCGACCTCCGCTGCCCCAACGCCCGGTCCTGCCCGGCCCAGTTGCGCGAGCGCCTGTTCTACCTGGCGGGACGCAAGTGCCTGGACATCGAGAACTTCGGATACGTGGCGGCGGCCGCCCTCACCAAGCCCCTTGAGCCGTCCGAGCCGCCGATCCTCGACGAGGGCGACCTCTTCGACCTCACCATCGAGCGGCTTCTGCCCATCAAGGCGTACGTACTCGACCAGGACAGCGGACTGCCCAAGCGCGACCCGAAGACCGGCGAGGAGAAGGTCGCCACGGTCTTCGCCAACCAGCAGGGCGAGGCGAAGAAGAACGCCGTGTCGATGCTGGAGAACATCGCGGCGGCCAAGGAGCGCCCGCTGGCCCGCATCATCACGGGCCTGTCGATCCGTCACGTCGGACCGGTCGCGGCGGAGGCACTGGCCCGCGAGTTCCGGTCGATCGACCGGATCGAGCAGGCCACGGAGGAGGAGCTTGCCGCCGTCGAGGGGGTCGGGCCGACCATCGCGGCCTCCCTCAAGCAGTGGTTCGAGGAGGAGTGGCACCGGGAGATCCTGCGCAAGTGGCGGGCGGCCGGGGTCCGTATGGAGGAAGAGGGCGGGGGAGAAGACGAAGGACCGCGCCCGCTGGAAGGTCTCACCGTTGTCGTCACCGGAACCCTTGAGAACCACACGCGGGATGGCGCAAAAGATGCGCTGCAGACCCTGGGTGCGAAGGTGACCGGTTCCGTTTCGAAGAAGACGGCATTCGTCGTCGTCGGCGACAACCCGGGATCCAAGTACGACAAGGCCATGCAACTGAAGGTTCCGGTTCTCAACGAGGAAGGCTTCGCCGTCCTGCTGGAACAGGGACCGGACGCGGCGAAGGAAGTCGCGCTTCCGACCGAGGAGTAGCGGTTGAAGGCCACCCGTTCAGCGCATACCAGATGCATACGGGTGGCCGGGTCGCATTCGGGCAACCGTTGTGGACAGCTGCCCGTGGAAGCCTTCTGCGGCCTACTGTTGAGGTGTGCGCCTGCCGTGGCATTCAGACGCGGCTGACCGCTGGACCGAGTCCACGTGGCGTGTGCACCGCCGGCTGTGAGAGGGACGGGAATGGAACCGACCGAGAGCGCCGCCCCGGACTCCCGGCTGCGCGCGCGCCTGCGGCGCGGGCCGGGCGCGTGGTTGAGCAGACGCCGGACGCCGCGCGAGGCGGAGAGCGGCCGCGCCGCCGCGCCGGACACCACGGTCGAGCGACGTGAACGGGCGTGGAGCACGGTCGCCGGTTGCACCACCCAGGAGGTCGGCTCCGCCGGACGGTCCAACGCGGGCGAGTGCGCCCGGGACACGGCGGGCCAGGACGCGGGAGAGGCCGGCCGCGGCGGCTGGCGTGAGCAGTCGTGGCGGGGCGCCGACGCACAGGGCGCGGACCGTACTTCGGGCGACCGCTGGCCGGTCCTTCCGGTCGCCGTGGTGACGACGGCCGCCGTGGTGCTCGGCGCGGGCTTCTTCCACGCGTTCACCGGGCGCCACGCACTGTTCCCCTCCGGCACCGTCGGCTGGTCCCTCGCCGTCCTGACGGGCCTGATCGTCGGTCATCTCGTCGCGCTCGGCCGCGACCGCTGGTGGGGCGGCACCGGCTCGGGCGGCGCGCTCACCGTCGCCGTCCTGCTGCTCTACGGCTGGCTGCCCGCCGGGATGGTCAGCCTCACCGTCGTCGTCCTGGTCGGTGTCGCGCGCCGCCACCGCTGGCGCCAGGGCATCTTGCACGGCGCGGTCGACATCCTCGGCATCGGCGCGGGCGCCCTCGCCATGGCCGCGTTCGGCACGGTGCCGACGGCGGAGTCGCCCTGGCTGCCCGAGACCTGGGACGTGTACTCGGCGCCCAAGGTCGCGCTGGCCGCCGTCGCCTATCTCGTCGTCACCCGCGTCCTGTTGTGGTACGTCCACGCGCCGAGCACCGGCACACTGCCGACGGTCACCCGCACCGCCCTGGTCCGCCAGGGCCTCGTCGGCGTCGCGCTGCTCGGCATCGCCCCGCTGATCTGTGTGGTCGCCGCGTCGACGCCGCTTCTCCTGCCGCTCTTCGCGATCCCCCTGGTCGCGCTCGACTCGACGCTGTGGATCGCCCGCGCCAGGGCCGAGGAGCAGCTGCGTGACCCGCTCACCGGACTGCCCAACCGGCAGTGGCTGTTGGAGCGCACCTGGACGGCCCTGGACGATGCCGAGCGGATCGGGGCGCGGTCCGCCCTGATGCTGATCGACATGGACCGCTTCCGTTCGGTGAACGACACCCTCGGTCATCTCGCGGGCGACCGGCTGCTGTTGCAGATCGCCGACCGGCTCCGGCTCGCCCTGCCGCGCGGCGCGGAGGCCGCACGGCTCGGCGGTGACGAGTTCGCCGTACTGCTCCCGGTCGCCGACTCCACGACGTCGGCCACCCGCGTGGCCCGCAACCTGGTCGCGGCGCTCGGCTCACCCCTCGATCTGGACGGCCTGACCCTGGTCCTTGAGGCCAGCGCGGGCCTCGCCGTCTTCCCCGACCACGCGCTCGACGCGGAGGGTCTGCTTCGCCGCGCGGACGTCGCGATGTACCAGGCCAAGCGCGACCGCACGGGCGTTGAGGTGTACGAGTCCAAGCGGGACTCCAACACCCCTGACCGCCTGGGCCTGTTGGGCGATCTGCGGCGCGCCCTGGACGCCGGTGACGTCGAGCTGCACTACCAGCCCAAGGTCCGCTTCGACGGCAAGGTCGCGGGGCTCGAAGCGCTGGTGCGGTGGGTGCACCCGGAGCGCGGGAAGGTGCCGCCGGACGAGTTCATCGCCATCGCCGAGTCGTCGGGGCTCATGCCGCACCTGACGGAGTACGTCCTGGAGACGGCGCTCGGGCAGGTCGCGAAGTGGCAGGCCATGGGCCTGAAGGTCCCGGTCGCGGTCAATGTGTCGCCGCGCGACGTGCACACCCCCGGTTTCGCCGGCGCGGTCGCCGCGCGCCTGGCCCGGCACGGGGTCCCCGCGGGGGCGCTGCAGCTGGAGATAACGGAGCACGTACTGCTCGAGGACCCGCAGCGGGCGGCGGACACCCTGGCAGGACTGACGGGCCACGGCGTGAAGATGTCCCTCGACGACTTCGGTACGGGGTACTCGTCCCTGGTGCACCTGCGGCGGCTGCCCGTGAGCGAGCTCAAGATCGACCGCTCGTTCGTGGCCCGCCTGGCCGTGGACAACGAGGACGCGGAGATCGTCCGCTGCACCGTCGACCTCGCGCACTCCCTCGGCCTCCTCGTGGTCGCCGAGGGCGTCGAGGACGACGAGACATGGGAGCGCCTGCGGGACCTGGGCTGCGACGCCGTACAGGGCTGGCTGGTGGCCGCGGCGATGCCGGCCGGCGAGACGACGGCATGGCTGCAGGCGCGCGGGCCCCGCGGCTGGCGCCGCCCCGTGGACATCGCGGCGGAGGAACAGGCGGCGGAGGAACAGGCGGCGGCGGAGGCCGGCGCGGACATCGCGAAGTAGCCCGCGGGGACCTTGCCGGGACCTCGTGGGGACCCTGCCGGGGAATCCGTTTCACGGGCATGGGGTGTGGCCCCATAGGATTGGGCCACAAACCGCACACTCACCCCTGAGGATCGCCGCATGCCTGGCATCACGCGCGAGGAGGTCGCCCACCTCGCCCGCCTTGCACGTCTGGAGCTGAAGGCCGAGGAGCTCGACCACTTCGCCGGACAGCTCGACGACATCATCGGCGCGGTCGCCCGCGTCTCCGAGGTCGCCGACCAAGACGTACCGCCGACCTCGCACCCGCTGCCGCTGACGAACGTCATGCGCGCGGACGAGGTCCGTCCGTCGCTCACCCCCGAGCAGGCGCTCTCGGGCGCCCCGGCCCAGGAGCAGCAGCGTTTCAAGGTGCCGCAGATCCTGGGGGAGGACTAATCACCATGACGGACAGCAACATCATCAAGCTCACGGCCGCCGAGATCGCGTCGAAGATCGCCGCCGGCGAGCTCACCGCGGTCGAGGTCACCGAGGCCCACCTGGCCCGTATCGAGGCCGTCGACGAGAAGGTGCACGCCTTCCTGCACGTCGACCGCGAGGGTGCGCTGAAGCAGGCCGCGGCCGTCGACGCCAAGCGCGCCAACGGCGAGAAGCTCGGCCCGCTGGCCGGCGTCCCGCTCGCGCTCAAGGACATCTTCACCACCGAGGGCGTACCGACCACGGCCGGTTCCAAGATCCTCGAGGGCTGGATCCCGCCGTACGACGCGACCCTCACGCGCAAGCTGAAGGAAGCCGACGTCGTCATCCTCGGCAAGACCAACATGGACGAGTTCGCCATGGGGTCGTCGACGGAGAACAGCGCGTACGGCCCCACCGGCAACCCGTGGGACCTCACCCGCATCCCCGGCGGCTCCGGCGGCGGCTCCTCCGCCGCCCTCGCCTCCTACGAGGCCCCGCTCGCCATCGGCACGGACACCGGCGGCTCCATCCGCCAGCCCGCGGCCGTCACCGGCACGGTCGGCGTCAAGCCCACCTACGGCGGCGTGTCCCGCTACGGCATGGTCGCCTTCTCGTCCTCCCTCGACCAGGGCGGCCCCTGCGCCCGCACGGTCCTGGACGCCGCGCTCCTTCACGAGGCCATCGCCGGGCACGACGTGCTCGACTCGACGTCCGTCGACGCCCCGGTCCCGCCGGTCGTCGAGGCGGCGCGCAACGGCTCCGTACAGGGCATGCGCGTCGGTGTCGTGAAGCAGTTCGCGGGCGAGGGCTACCAGGCCGGTGTCGTCCAGCGCTTCCAGGAGTCGGTCGCCCTGCTCAAGGAGCTCGGCGCCGAGATCGTCGAGCTTGACTGCCCGTCCTTCGACCTGGCGCTCTCCGCGTACTACCTGATCGCGCCGAGCGAGTGCTCGTCCAACCTGGCCCGCTTCGACGCCATGCGCTACGGCCTGCGCGTCGGCGACGACGGCACGAAGTCCGCCGAGGACGTCACCGCGCTGACCCGCGAGGCCGGCTTCGGCGACGAGGTCAAGCGCCGCGTCATCCTGGGCACGTACGCCCTGAGCTCCGGCTACTACGACGCGTACTACGGCAGCGCCCAGAAGGTCCGCACCCTGATCACGAAGGACTTCGAGAAGGCCTTCGAGCAGGTCGACGTGATCGTCTCGCCCGCGACGCCGACCACCGCCTTCCCGATCGGCGAGCGCGCCGACGACCCGATGGCGATGTACCTCGCGGACGTGTGCACCATCCCGTCGAACATGGCGGGCAACGCCGCCATGTCGCTGCCCTGCGGCCTCGCGCCGGAGGACGGCCTGCCCGTCGGGCTGCAGATCATCGCCCCCGCCATGAAGGACGACCGCCTGTACAAGGTGGGCGCTGCCGTAGAGGCCGCCTTCGTGGAAAAGTGGGGCCACCCGCTGCTTGAGGAGGCTCCGTCGCTGTGAGTGCCATGGCAAAGAAGGCCAAGAACTTCAAGAAGTCCAAGACCGGCGTCTATGTCTCGCTGGCCAGCACCGCCTTCGGCGCGATCAGCGTCGCGAAGCAGGCGAAGCTCGCACGCAACGAAAACGACACCCTGCGTCTCATCGACGCCGCCGTGTCCGCCGCCGCCATCGCTACCGGCCTGGCGATCCTCTACCGGGAGCTCAAGCGCCTGGGCGACGACGACGTCCTGCTGGGCTGAGAGGGAAAGTTTCACCGTGACTGTCACGACTGACCTGGTGTCGTACGAGGAAGCCCTCGCGACGTACGACCCCGTCATGGGCCTCGAAGTCCATGTCGAGCTCGGCACCAAGACGAAGATGTTCTGCGGCTGCTCCACCGAGCTCAAGCAGGACGCCAACAGCCAGACCTGCCCGACCTGTCTCGGCCTGCCCGGCGCCCTGCCGGTGGTCAACGAAATCGGCGTCGAGTCCGCGATCAAGATCGGCCTCGCGCTGAACTGCGAGATCGCCGAGTGGTGCCGCTTCGCCCGGAAGAACTACTTCTATCCGGACATGCCGAAGAACTTCCAGACCTCTCAGTACGACGAGCCGATCGCCTTCAACGGCTATCTGGACGTCCAGCTGGAGGACGGCGAGATCTTCCGCGTGGAGATCGAGCGCGCCCACATGGAGGAGGACACCGGCAAGTCCACGCACGTGGGCGGCGCGACGGGCCGTATCCACGGCGCATCGCACTCCCTCCTGGACTACAACCGCGCCGGCATCCCGCTCATCGAGATCGTCACCAAGCCGATCGAGGGCGCGGGCGAGCGGGCCCCCGAGGTCGCCAAGGCGTACGTCGCCGAGCTGCGCGAGGTCATCAAGGCGCTCGACGTGTCCGAGGCCCGGATGGACAAGGGCCAGATGCGCTGCGACGTGAACCTGTCGCTGCGGCCGCACGGGCGCGAGGAGTTCGGTACGCGCTCGGAGACGAAGAACGTCAACTCGCTCCGTTCCGTGGAGCGTGCGGCCCGCTTCGAGATCCAGCGCCACGCGGCCGTCCTGAACGGCGGCGGCACGATCGTCCAGGAGACCCGGCACTTCCACGAGGAAGACGGCTCCACGACGTCCGGCCGCATCAAGGACAACGCGGAGGACTACCGGTACTTCCCGGAGCCCGACCTCGTCCCCGTCGCCCCGGCCCGTGAGTGGGTCGAGGAACTGCGCGCCGGACTCCCCGAGATGCCGCGCGTGCGCCGCAACCGTCTCCGCGAGGAGTGGGGCGTCAGCGAGCACGACATGCAGTCGATCCTCAACGCGGGCGCGGTCGACTCGATCGTCGCCACGATCGAGGCCGGCGCGGACTCCGCCGCGGCCCGCAAGTGGTGGATGGGCGAACTGGCCCGTAACGCCAACGAGTCGGGCAAGAGCCTGGAGGAGCTGCCGGTCACGCCCGCGCAGGTCGCCCGGGTCGCCGAGCTCGTCGCCAAGGGCGACCTGAACGACAAGCTGGCGCGCCAGGTCTTCGAGGGCGTCCTCGGCGGCGAGGGCACGCCGGACGAGGTCGTCGAGAAGCGCGGCCTGAAGGTCGTCTCGGACGAGGGCGCGCTGACGACTGCCGTCGACGAGGCCATCGCAGGGAACGCGGCGATCGCGGACAAGATCCGCGGCGGCAAGGTCCAGGCGGTCGGCGCGCTGGTCGGTGCCGTCATGAAGGCGACGCGGGGTCAGGCGGACGCGGCACGCGTCAAGGAGCTGATCCTGGAGAAGCTGGGCGTGGAGGGCTAGGCCCTCCGGGTACGAAGACCCTCCGGGTACGAAGACCCTTCGGGTACGAAGACCCTTCGGGTACGAACACGTAGGGGCGGCACGCCGGTTGGCGTACCGCCCCTACGTGTGTTCACCCCCACTTCCGTCCGCGGTCTTCACACCGAAACCAGACGTCGCTACCGTCCCAGCCGAGCAAGCCAATGGATCAGCGGAGAACCATTGGCCGTCGACTGGAGGTCGTACGTGTCCCCGGAGATATCGCGCAGGCGGCTGATGGCGGTCGGCGGTGGCGCGCTCGGTGCCGCCGCCGTCGGATCCTTCCTGCCCCCGTCGTTGCAGCAGGCATTGGCGCAGGACCGGCCCAAGGGCGGCGGCGGTCTCGACTCGATCGAGCACGTCGTCATCCTGATGCAGGAGAACCGGTCCTTCGACCACTACTTCGGGGCCCTGCGCGGCGTACGCGGCTTCGGTGACCGCAACGCCGTCCAACTGCCCGGCGGCAAGAGCGTGTTCGAGCAGCCCGGCGTGCTGCGCACCATCCTGCCCTTCCCGGTCCGCGAGGCCGCCGCGGCGCAGAAGAAGGACCTGCAGTACATCGGCGCCCTCGACCACTCCTGGAGCGGCGGCGCCAAGGCCTGGCACGACGGCTGGATGGACGGCTGGATCACCGCCAAGACGGCGGCCTGCATGGCGTACTACACGCGCGAGGACATCCCGCTGCACTACGAACTCGCCGACACCTTCACCGTCTGCGACGCCTACCACTCCTCCATCCACACCTCCACGAGCCCCAACCGCAACCACCTGTGGAGCGGCAGGACGGGATATGAGGCGAACGGCAAGCGGGCCGTGGAGAACGACGCGTACGACGAGGGCAAGCACCCCGGCTACGACTGGGGGACGTACGCCGAGCGCTTGGAGAAGGCGGGCGTGAGCTGGCAGACGTACACGGAGTGGGAGAACTTCACCGACAACCAGATCGAGTTCTTCACCACCTTCAAGGCGATCGCCAAGAAGGTACTCGCCAAGGCCGGCCTCACGTTCATGGAGGCCTTCTACGCCAAGGTCCGCGACGCCAAGGACGACGCCGAGCGCGAGAAGCTGCTCGCCACCCTTGAGGAGGGCGTCGCCACCCTCACCAAGGCGGAGAAGTCGCTCTTCGAGCGCGGCCTGCGGCGCGTGCCGACGGGGAAGCTCGCCGAGGCGTTCGCCAAGGACGTCGCGGACGGCAAGCTCCCGAAGGTCAGCTATCTGGTGCCGTCCGCGCTGGACTCCGAGCACCCCAGCGTCTCCTCGCCGATCCACAGCGCGACCATCGTCTACAAGGTCCTCGACGCGCTCGCCTCGCACCCCGAGGTGTGGCGCCGCACCGCCGTCTTCGTCAACTACGACGAGAACGACGGCTTCTTCGACCACGTCCCGCCGCCCGTGCCCGGCACCGATTCCGCCGAGGACAAGGAAGAGCGCTGGGAGGGCCGCCCGACCGGGCTCGGCGTGCGCGTGCCGATGCTCGTCGTCTCGCCGTGGACCGTCGGCGGCTATGTCTGCTCCGAGGTCTTCGACCACACCTCCGTGGTGCGCTTCCTGGAGAAGTGGACCGGCGTGAAGGAGCCCAACATCAGCGCCTGGCGCCGCAAGGTCACCGGCGATCTCACCGGCGCCTTCGACTTCAGGCGCGGCCACCGGCAGCCCGACGTCGAGCAGCCCGGCGCCATCCCGGAGTTCAGCGGCCGCTGGGCCCCGCAGCCGCCCCTGAAGCAGTCCATGCCGGTCCAGGAGCCGGGCAGCCGGCGCGCCCGCCCGCTGCCGTACCAGCCCGACGCGGACGTGAAGCCGGGCGAGAGCGGTGCTCTCACGGTGCGCCTTCGCAACGGCGGCAGCTCCAGCGCGCACTTCGCGCTCTATCCGTACGCCGACGAGTTCAAGACCCCGCTCCACCAGGACGTCGTACGTGAGGGATCTTGGACCGTGCCGGTCGCCAAGGACGCGTACGCCTTCACGGTCACCGGGCCGAACGGCTTCCGGCGCGAGTTCGCGGGCGGCAAGGACGGCGGCGCGCAGCTCGCCTCCGCGATCACCCGCCGCGAGATCCACCTCACCCTGGGCAATCGGGGCCGCGAGGCGCTGGTCTTCACGGTGAAGCCGCTCGGATACGTCGACGAGGCGGACGTCAGGTCGCGGACGCGGACCGTCCGGGTGAAGGCGGGCAGCAGCCGCACCGTCGCCTGGCCGACCGGTGACGAGCACGGCTGGTACGACGTCGAGATCACGGCGGCGGGCGAGCCGGCCTTCCGGCGGCGGCTCATGGGGCACATCGAGAACGGGCGCGCGAGCGTATCGGGCTGACAGCAGCTGGTCTCCGCTGACATCACGGGGGCGTGAGGGCGGACGGGGGCTCCCATGGGGCTCCCGTGCGCTCCGCGCGCCCTTGTGAGCATCGCCACGAAAGGGACAAAAGATCTCCCCGGGCTGCCAAGGTGACTGCGGTGCTTATGTCACCGCTCATGCGTTCTTTGCTGGCTGTTCGTTTTATTCACGGCTGTTCCCGGTAAAGATCCACGAACCATCCCAGGGAGCCAGTCAGTGGCAGCACTCGCACGGTGGTGCGTCAAGCACCGTCTCCTCGCAGTACTGCTGTGGCTCGTGGCCCTCGGCGGTGCCGCGACCGCCGCGGCCGTCGCCGGATCCGCGTACTCGAACAATTACGAGGTGCCCGGCACCGAGTCGGGCCGTGCGACCGAGCTCCTGAACCAGGGTTTCGACGGCCTCGGCGGCGACAGCGACACCGTCGTCTGGAAGACCGACGCGGGCACATCGGTGCGCGCGGCCGCCGTCGAGCAGTCGATGACCGGCGCCCTCGACAAGATCTCCGAGATGCCCGCCGTGGCGTCCGTGATCAGCCCGTACACCGGGCAGGGCGCCGCCCAGATCAGCTCCGACGGGCACATCGCGTACGCGACCGTCACCTTCCACGAGCAGGCCGACGCCATCGACAAGGCGGACGCACAGGCCCTCGTCGACACCGCGAAGGCCGCCGAGACGGACGGCCTCGACGTCGAGCTCGGCGGCACCGCCGTCGGCCTAACCGAGTCCAAGGGCGCCCAGACCGCCGAGATCGTCGGTGTCGCCGTGGCCGCCGTCGTGCTCTTCCTCGCCTTCGGCTCGCTCGCCGCGTCGATCCTGCCCATCGCCACCGCCCTGGTCTCGGTGGGCACGGCGTACGCGGGCATAGTGCTGCTCGGCCACTTCATGACCGTCGCGGACTTCGCACCGATGCTGGGCACCCTGATAGGGCTCGGCGTCGGCATCGACTACGCGCTGTTCATCGTGACCAGACACCGCAAGGGCCTCAAGCAGGGCCTGCCGGTGGCCGTCGCCGCCGAACGCGCGGTCGCCACCACCGGGCGCGCGGTCGTCTTCGCGGGCGCCACCGTGTGCATCGCGCTCCTCGGCATGCTCATCCTGCGGCTCAGCTTCCTCAACGGCGTCGCGATCGCCGCCTCGCTGACCGTGCTCCTCACCGTCGCCGCATCGGTGACCCTGCTTCCGGCCCTCCTCGCGTGGATAGGGCCGCGCGCGCTCAGCCGCCGCGAGCGGCGCCGCCTCGCCGAGCACGGCCCCGCCCCGGAGCTGCCGACCGGGTTCGCCGCCCGCTGGTCCGCCTTCGTGGAGCGGCACCCCAAGCTGCTCGGCGTCGTCGCCATCGCCGTCATGGCGGTGCTCGCGCTGCCCACGCTCTCCCTGCACCTGGGCACATCCGACCAGGGGAACAACCCGGCGACGGCCACCACACGGCAGGCCTACGACCTGCTCGCCGACGGCTTCGGGCCCGGCGTGAACGGCCCGCTGACCCTGGTCACCGACGTACAGACGGCGGGCGACCGGCTCGCCGTCGACAACCTCGGCTCCACTCTCGAGGGGACCAAGGGCGTCGCATCCGTCAGCCCCGTCACGTACGACGCGGACGGCACGGCCGCCTTCCTCACCGTCGTACCGGATTCGTCCCCGCAGTCCGAGCGGACCAGCGACCTGGTCGACCGGCTCCGTGACGACGTGCTGCCGAGGGCCGAGACCGGCACCTCGCTCGATGTGCACGTCGGCGGCGTCACCGCGAGCTACGACGACTTCGCGGAGATCATCGTCGGCAAGCTGCCGCTCTTCGTGGGGGTGGTGATCGGCCTTGGCTGCATCCTGCTCCTGCTGGCCTTCCGCTCGATCGGCATTCCGCTGAAGGCCGCCGCGATGAATGTGGCCGCCGTGGCTTCCGCCTTCGGGGTCGTCGTCGCGATCTTCCAGTGGGGCTGGGGGAGCGAGCTGCTCGGCCTGGGCTCGGCGGGCCCCATCGAACCCTTCCTGCCCGTGATCATGGTGTCCGTCCTCTTCGGGCTCTCCATGGACTACCAGGTCTTCCTGGTCAGCCGGATGTACGAGGAGTGGCTGGAGACCGGCGACAACCGGCGGGCAGTCCGGGTCGGCCTCGCCGAGACGAGCCGGGTGATCAACTCGGCGGCCGTGATCATGATCTCGGTGTTCCTGGCCTTCGTCCTGAGCGGCGACCGGGTCATAGCGATGTTCGGCATCGGCCTCGCCGCCGCGGTCGCGCTCGACGCGTTCGTGCTCCGTACGCTCCTTGTGCCGGCGCTCATGCACATGCTGGGCGGCGCCAACTGGTGGCTGCCGCGCGGCCTCGACCGGTGGCTGCCGCGCATCAGCATCGAGCCCCAGGAATCTCGTTCGAATCCGGCCGACGTGCGTGAAAAGATCGCGGAGATCGCGGAGATTGCGGAGGTCGCGGATATCCCCGGACAGCGGGGCTCGCACGGCGAGCGCTCGGACGGGTCCGCGGACGGGTCCGCGTCGGAATCCGCACCGGGTCGGCCGAAGGAGCAGGATGTTCGGGATATCGCTGGGCGAGGGCGCTGAACTGCGGCCCATCGAGCCGTGGCAGGCGGAGGAGTTCCTCGGCCACATCGAGCGGGCGCGTGACTTCGCGGGCCCCTGGGTGCCGCTGACCGCACTCGTGACGGACGTCGTATCGGCGCGCGAGCGGCTCCAGGCGTACGCCGACAAGCAGGCCGCCGACACCGGCCGCCTCTACGGAATCTGGCTCGACGGCACGCTCGTCGGCGGCGTCCTGTTCCGGATCTTCGACACCGCCACGGAGTCCTGCGAGGTCGGGGTCTGGCTCGAACCCTCGGCGACGGGCCGCGGCCTGATCTCCAAGGCGGCGCGGATCCTCATCGACTGGGCGGTCTACGAGCGCGGCATGCACCGCGTGGAGTGGATGGCGTCCTCCGCGAACCACCGCAGCATCGCGCTCGCCAAGCGCCTGGGCATGACCAAGGACGGCGTGCTCCGTGAGAGCTTCCCCTGGCAGGGAGTGCGGCACGACATGGAGGTGTGGTCGGTGCTCGCGCCGGAGTGGCGGAAGGCGCGCGAGGCCCGCGACGCGCAGGGCGCCGGGGCCTCGTCCTGCGGGGCCGCGACGCGTTAAGAAACTTCTCAGACTCCGTCCGTACGGTGCGGGGCATGGGAACCAAGACTGAGGACGAGACCGCGGCCGAGTCGGCCGCAAAGCCCGCAGAGCCGGAGGCCGACGCGGCCACTGAGCAGGAGGCCGCGGACACCACGGACGGCGCCAAGGTGGATGTGGAGAAGAGCGCCGCTTCTGACGTGGAGAAGAGCGCCGCGTCTGAGGGCGCCGCGTCCGAGGAGGCCGACGACGCCGATGAGCTCGACATGGTCGACGAGGCCGACGAGGTCGCTCCGGCCAAGTCCAGTGGCGTCTTCCAGGGTGCCGCGGCCGTCGTCTCCGCCGCTCTCGGTGTGATCGGCCTGTCCGGCGGCTGGCTCGGCACGGTCGCCGCGGCACGCTCGAACATCGTGGGGCAGCTGGAGACCAAGCAGTCGGCGAGCGTCGCCGACCAGATCCAGGCCCTGTACGGCGACTCCTGGCAGGTCACGGCGCTGATAGCCGGAGCCTTCGCGCTCGCCGCCCTTGTCGTCGGGTTCGTCGTCCTGGTCAGGCCCGCGTTCGGCGCACCCGACCAGGAGCAGGCGCCGTGGATCAAGTCGGTGGCCTGGGCGGGAGTCGCCCTCGGCGTCATCGGCCTGCTGCTCGCGATCGCCAAGTACTCGGACCTGATCTACGGGCTGCCGTCGGCGAGTTGACGGTAGTGGGGGGCCTCAGACGGTAGCGGGGGGGGGTATGGGGGGGGGGGGCCCCATGGCCCCCCCCCCCCCCCCAAGCCCCCGGGGGTTTTAAAAAAAAAAGCAGCCGC
>NZ_JBHYIG010000104.1:1523-28889 GCF_042740015.1 Streptomyces sp. NPDC059037 | reverse complement strand
TTTGGTCGGGGCGGCGTTATCGGTCGTGGCGGGTCGGTCGTGGGGCATCGCACCCACGGGTGGGTGCGAGGCCCATCGTCTCTGTCTGTGGGCGCGTCCCGGACTGGCCGCCGCTTCGCGGCGAATCTTCCCGCCCACCCAACCGATACCCGGCAGCGCAAAGGCCCGTACTCCACTGAGTACGGGCCCTGAAGCGTGCGTAAGGCGGCAGCGCTAGCCCTGCCAGCTGTGCGGGGCGCGGAAGCCCGGGGTGCGCTCGAGGCGGCGCCAGCCGGCCTTGTCACGGCCTCGGCGGGCGGGGGCGGCGGGCTGTGCGGCGGCACGGGCCAGCAGGATCGCCGTGATGGCGGCGACCTCTTCCGGCTCGGCGTGCCCCTTCTCGACGCGGATGTCGGGGGTAGTCATGTGCAGCGTTCTCCTTGTGGGCTACTGCAGGATTACTGCGGGGGGTTGCCGTGCTTGCGCGACGGCAGGTCGGCGTGCTTGTTGCGGAGCATCGCGAGGGAGCTGATGAGCACCTCGCGGGTCTCTGCCGGGTCGATGACGTCGTCGACCAGGCCTCGCTCCGCGGCGTAGTAGGGGTGCATCAGCTCGGCCTTGTACTCCTTGACCATGCGCGCGCGCATCGCCTCGGGGTCCTCGGCGGCCGCGATCTGCCGACGGAAGATGACGTTGGCGGCGCCTTCGGCACCCATCACCGCGATCTCGTTGGTCGGCCAGGCGTAGGTGAGGTCCGCTCCGATGGACTGGCTGTCCATCACGATGTACGCACCTCCGTACGCCTTGCGCAGGATCAGCGAGATCCGCGGCACCGTCGCGTTGCAGTAGGCGTAGAGCAGCTTCGCGCCGTGCCTGATGATCCCGCCGTGCTCCTGGTCGACGCCCGGAAGGAAGCCGGGGACGTCAAGGAGCGTCACGATCGGGATATTGAAAGCGTCGCACATCTGGACGAAACGGGCGGCCTTCTCCGACGCCTCGATGTCCAGGACACCCGCCAGGGACTGCGGCTGGTTGGCGACGATGCCCACCACCTTGCCGTCCAGACGGGCCAGGGCGCAGATGATGTTGCGGGCCCAGCGCTCGTGGACCTCCAGGTAGTCGCCGTCGTCGACGAGCTCCTCGATGACCTTGGCCATGTCGTACGGACGGTTGCCGTCCGCCGGGACCAGGTCGAGCAGCACGTCCGAGCGGCGGTCCGCCGGGTCGTCCGACTCGTGCGTCGGCGGGTTCTCGCGGTTGTTCGACGGCAGCATCGCGATGAGGTAGCGCACCTCGGCGAGGCAGGTCTCCTCGTCGTCGTACGCGAAGTGGCAGACGCCCGAGGTCTCGGCGTGCACGTCCGCGCCGCCCAGACCGTTCTGGGAGATCTCCTCGCCGGTCACCGCACGCACCACGTCCGGTCCGGTGATGAACATCTGCGAGGTCTCACGGACCATGAAGACGAAGTCCGTCAGGGCCGGCGAGTAGGCGGCGCCACCGGCGCACGGGCCCAGCATCACGCTGATCTGCGGGATGACGCCCGACGCCTTGGTGTTGCGCTGGAAGATGCCGCCGTAGCCGGCGAGCGCGGAGACGCCCTCCTGGATACGGGCGCCGGCGCCGTCGTTCAGGGAGACCAGCGGGGCACCGGCCGCGATGGCCATGTCCATGATCTTGTGGATCTTGGTGGCGTGCGCCTCGCCGAGCGCGCCGCCGAAGATGCGGAAGTCATGGGCGTACACGAAGACCGTGCGCCCTTCCACCGTGCCCCAGCCGGTGATGACACCGTCGGTGTACGGCTTCTTGGCCTCCAGGCCGAAACCGGTCGCCCGGTGCCGGCGCAACTGCTCGACCTCTTGGAACGAACCCGCGTCGAGCAGCAGCTCGATCCGCTCCCGCGCGGTCAGCTTGCCCTTGGAGTGCTGGGCCTTCGTCGCCTTCTCGCTCGGCCCGCGCAGCGCCTCGGCACGGATCGCGTGCAGTTCGGCCACGCGCCCGCGCGCGTCGGTGGGCTCGCCCTCGGGAGAAGCGGTGTCGTCCAAAACGGTCATGTAGTGACCTTACGAAGCGCCACCATAAAAACGGACCGTCGACTCTGCACAGTCTCCGGCCCGTTTTCCTGGCGCCCCCGAACAGAAGCTCTCGGCTGTACAGGCGAAGTGACTGCTCAGGGCCATCTCCAGCTGTAGAGATCCCACAAAGCGCTCCGTGAGAGACACCTCACAGGCGACTACCGCCCGGGGCCTTCACGGCGGCTCTGCCGCGTACGGCGGAAACCTGGGACCCTGCGTGCCATGCCCTGGGTCTGGCAGAGCGACACCGAGAAGCGTATCTACGAGAATTCCGTCCTGGCCTGCCTCGAGGAACCCCGCACGGCGAGGCGGCTCGCCGCACGCCCGGGCAGGACACCGGTGGCAGCCGTGCTCGACGCCATGCGCACGGAAGCCAACGTCGAACAGTCTCTCGCGCCCAGCGCGGACGCGCTCGCGAGCTACCGTGCCTCCGTCGCCCGCCAGGAGAGCGTCGGGGACGTGCTCGAACATACCGGTGACGGAATCCATGGGAACCGGCGGACCGCCATCTTCTACGCGCTGGCCCTGCTCACCCTGTGCTGCTGGTTCGCCGGCGCCGACCTCCTCTTCACCCTCGTCACCCTCATCGCCCTCACCGGGACCGCCCTGGCCTTCGCGCTCCGGGACCCGCAGTCGCTGGAGCAGACCGGGCGCTGGGCGATGCTGCTCCTGCTCGGCAGCACCTGGCTTGCCCTCTGGATTCCGGTCGGGATCACCCGGCGCGCCTGGGCCAGGGCCCTGCGCCGCGACGGAACGAACCGTGTGGTGCCGCGCGTCGTCGACGAACTGCTCGGCGAGGACCCCGACGCGCTGCTCCTGCCCAGCAGCTACGAAGGGCTGCGCTCGCCGAGGGGCCGTGAGTACATCGTCGAGAACGACGCCCTGGGCCGCCTGCAGCGGAAGATCGAGCAGATCGACGGCGGGACCATAGCCGTCAGCGGCCCCCGCGGGACCGGGAAGACGACCCTCCTGGAGAACTGCCTGCAGGACTCGGCCTTCGCCGTCATGCAGCAGGCTCCGTCGACGTACGCCCCGTACGACTTCGTGACCTCCCTGTTCGTGAAGGTCTGCGAACGCTATATGCGGTACGAGGACTTCACGCCCCCCGCGTTCGTGCGGCTGCCGACGTGGCAGTCGTGGCTGCGCCGCCGCGTCGTCCTTCCGCTGGCGCAACTGGCCCGCTGGCTCAGCTATGCCGTGACGGCGGCCGCACTCATCTCCCTGGGCCTGTTCGCGGCGGCCCGGTCCCTGCAGGACGAGTACGGGGCGACCGTGTGGCGGCACGTCACCGACGTGTCCGACGCGATCGGCGAACGCGCGGCGGACGTCTGGCGGGGCGAGGCCGTGGGGACGGCGCTCGTGCTGACCGGCGCCGGTGTCGTCGTCTGGACCCTGCGGCGTTCCTGGACGGTCTCCTGGATCCTGAGCGCGCTGCGGCGCCTGCTGCCCGCCGGGATCGCGTACGTCCTGATACTCGGTTCCGTCGCGCTGCTCGGCTTCGATCCCGATGTACGGCGGCACGCCAGGGAGCTGCCGCAGCACGGGACGCTCTATCTGCTCCTGCCGCTGCTCCTCCTCTGGTGCATCTGCAACATCCAGTACTGGACGGTCTGGTACGACGCCGCCTACCGCGTCCGGCGCTGGACGATCCCCAAGCGGCGGCTCTACGGCCCGCTCCACAAGGTGATCATCCCTGTCCTCGCCCTGCTGCTCCTGATCTCCATCGAGCCGGCGAGGCTCATCCTGACCGACCCGGAGAACCCCGAGCGGATCTGCGTCTGGCTGGTGGGCATCCTGCTGCTCCGCCTCACGTCCCGCTCCTGGAGCCTGATCAGGGCGGAACCGCCCCTGGTCACCATGTGCCGCAATCGCCTCTACCGGCTGCAGACCGTCCAGAGCTCGTCGTCCGCGGTCAACACCGCGACCCTGCAGCTGCTCACCCTCGGCGCCACACAGACGACCTCGGTCTCCACCATCCCGCCCAACTACCCCGAGCTGGTCTCCGACTTCCGCCGGGTGCTCGGTGGTGTCGCGCGGGAACTGCACGACCGCGGCCACCGCGTCGTCATCGCCATCGACGAGCTGGACCGCCTGGGCACCGACACCCAGGCCCTGGCCTTCCTCGGCGAGATCAAGGCGATCCTGGGCGTGGAGCACGTGCACTACCTCATCTCCGTCGCCGAGGACGTCGGCGCCGCGTTCGTGCGGCGCGGCCTTCCGCACCGCGACGTCACCGACAGCTCTCTGGACGACGTCATCCACGTACAACCAGGTGTGCTCGCCGAGTCGGTGAAGATCCTCAGAGAGCGGGCTCCCGACATCTCGGACCCGTACGTCCTGCTCGCCCACGCGCTGTCCGGCGGCGTCCCGCGCGACCTGATCCGTTACGCACGGCGCCTGTTGGAGATACAGGAGGCGACCCGAGCGCTCGAACTCACCGTCATCTCACGGTCGATCATCCTGGAGGAGCTCTCCGAGACGCTCGCGGGGTTCCGCACCCTGCTCGCCAAGCAGCGCTGGACGCCCGAGACCAGCGTGATCCTCGGATCGTTCAGGAACCTCGTGGGCCACCTGCGCGCGACCGGTCCCCGCCGCCCCCAGAATCTCCGGGCTGCCCTCGAACACTTCGCCGTCCAGGCGCCGCTCGGCCGGTGGGCCGAGCTCGGGGAGAGTGATCTGCCCGACGAGGCCCGCGCCCTCATCGACGAGGCGGCCGCCTACGCCTACTTCTCCCTCACCCTGCTCGACATCTTCGGGCGCAAGGGGTTCAACCGCCGCCAGGCCGCGGCCATCGACCGGGGTCCCGACGGCGATCCGGAACTTCTCGCCGAGGCCCGCATGGAGCTCGCGGTGTCGCCCTACAGCGCGCGTCCGCTCATCGACGCCATCCGGCAGGCCTGGCACCTGACGTCGTCCCCGTCGGCGGATCCCCAGCCGCTCCTGCCCCCGCGCCTGCCGGACGCGCGGGGGTAGGAGCCGGGGTGGGGCCGGGGTTCATCAGCCGCCGCAGTGGAAGCGCGCCTCCCCCCAGTCCGCGTGATCGTTGCCGGGTCCGTCGCCGCCGTCCCCCGTCACCAGGTCGACGTACTTGGCCCCGGAGACATCGGCGGTCAGCGACCACGCGTCGTCCGCCGCCTTCAGGACCGGGGACTTCACCTTCTCCGTGCCGTCGGCCGCCACGCTGAACTGCACGCTCCCCCGCGTCCCCTGCGAGTCGTCCTGGCCGACCTGCGCCGTGAAGGACGTGCACTTGCCGCCGAGGTAGTAGCGGATCGTGCCGGGTGATGCGGTGCCCAGGCCCTTCTCGTAGACCGTGCCGTTGACGGTCAGCGGCTTGCCGTCGCCGGCCGCCGTCTCGCCGTTCGACATGTCCTTCTCCGCCGGGCCCCAGCCGTTCTCCATGGACGTCCAGTCCATGTCGGAGGCGTACGTGTCCACCGCGGGCGGCGGCGGCAGTGTGCGCACGGAGGTCTCGGCGGCCAGCTCCCTGGCCTCGCCTTCGATCGCGTACGTCACCTTCGAACTCAGCCTGTAGGGCTGGTACTTGGCGTCCGCCGGCGGTGTGACCTGCCAGGTGGCGGTGGCCTTCGCGCCCGGGGCCACGGCGTCCAGGGCGACCGGGCCCGAGGGCTCGGCGGTCCAGCCGTCCGGGAGGGCGATGGTGGCCTGCGCGGACTTCGCCGCCGTCGACTCGTAGTTGGTGAAGGTGGCGGTTACCTCGTTCTTCACGCCCGGTTCAAGGGTTTCCGCCTTGCTCGCGATGCCGAGCGTCGCGCACGCGGGCCGCTCCGTCGCCGGACCCAGGTCGGTCACCCTGAGGTTGTCCAGGGCGAGGTCCGCGGTCCCGGCGGCGTCGTCCCGCATCCGCAGGCCCACCCAGGTGTCGCCGCAGCCCGCCGTGACGGTCTGCTCGAAGTGGCCCGTCGTGCGCTGCTCGCCGAGCGCGGTGCGGCGCGTCTCCACCGAGTCCGGCTTGCCGTCCGCGGCGATCCTGTCGTATCCGGTGACCCAGTCGAAGGAGTCGGCGTGGCTCGCCTGATAGTCGTAACTGACCTTGTACGAGCGCCCGTTGGCGAGGGGGACGGTCGCGGGGGTGGTGCGGTACACGAGGCCGTTGTTGCCCTCGTGCGTCTTCAGTGACCGGGAGCCGTCGAGGACGTCGTCGATGAGCTTTCCGTTCCAGCCGGACTGGGTGTACGGGGCGTGCTTGAGCGCGATGTGGGTGCGCGGGTCCGTCACCCCTCCCCCGCTGCCCTTGGCGAAGGGCCCCCAGCCCTGGTCGACGTCCTCGAAGTCCTCGTACGCGACCGTGTCGCCGGGCTTGGTGGTGGGGGCGTTGGCGACGACGCGTACGTCGGCCATCCGCACCCGGGCCGTCGAGCCGTCGGCCGCCTCGGCCTTCAGGGTCGCCGTGCCGCTCGCCGGTGCGGTGAAGTTGACCTTGGCGCGCTGCAGATACGTCCCCTGCCACTGGCTACCCGCGTCGGTGTTCTGCAGGGTCGAGCGCTCGACGGAGCGGGACGTGCCCGCGATGGAGAGGGTCGTGCGGCGTTCCTTGCCGGGCTCGACCTCCATCCAGGCGGACGCGGTGTAGCGCTTGCCGGGCTCAAGTCCCTTGATCTGCTGGCTGATCGAGGCCTTGGCCGCGCCGCTCAGCTCGGCGCTGTGCCGGCCCAGCTTGTCGATGTCGCGCGTGACCGTGCCGGTCTTGGTCCAGTCGGCCAGGCGCGCGTCGTGGAATCCGGGGTCCTTGACCGGACCGCCGTCGCCCCAGGCGGGGTCGGTGGCGGAGGGGGTGGTGTCGGCCGGGTAGAGGACGTACGGCTGTCCCGGCTCAGCCTTGAGGGTGACCTTGCCGCCGTCGGCACGCGCGGTGCCGGTCTTCACGCGGCCGTCGTCGGTGAGCTTGTAGACGGTGTACGCCTTGCCGGGCACCGCCCAACTCGTCGTACCGCCCGCCTTGTTGTAGTGGTAGAGCTTCTTCCCGCCGGCCCACGGGAGCAGGTACGAGGTGTCGCTCAGGACCTTGCGGCCGTCGTCGTAGAACGTGCGCTTGCCGTCCTCGACCGTCCCGCGTACCCCGCCGGTGAAGGTGATGTCGTTGCTCTTCGCGTCCCAGCGCGTGATCCGCTCGTGCTGGAGGTACTTGGCGGGCAGGTCGCGCTGCCAGATGTTGGCGTAGAAGGCGTTCCAGTCGTTCTCGCCGGTCCAGCCCTCGAACTCGTCGATGGCGGTCTGGCCGAGGACGGGGTCGGCGTTCCAGATGTCCTTCTCGCTGTTGCGGATGAAGCGGATGATCTGCGAGTTGAGGCCCTTGTTGGTCTTGGGGCCGTAGTCGAGGTCATTGGCCCAGTGCGACCAGAGCGAGTCGCGCTCGAACTTGTCCGCCCACTCGGTGGCGAGGTTGAAGCCCTGCCCCTTCACGGCCTTCGCGGTCTGCTCGGCGATCCAGCCGTGGGTGTAGTAGACGTCCATGTAGATGAGCGAGAGGTTCGGGTCGGTCTCGTCGCGCAGTTGCTGGAAGCGGCGGGCCAGGTCACCGCTGTTGATGTCGCGGCGCTGGTCGATGTAGTAGCTCTGGTTGAGCCAGTTCCAGCCGGGCTTGGTCTTGTCGACGAGCTTCTCGTCGAAGGCGTTCGCCTCGGGGTAGGCCTCGGTGGCGTTCACGTGGACGCCGAAGGTGGCGCCCCACTTCTTGCCTTCCTTCAGGAGCTTGTTGAGGTCCTTGAGGCCGCCCGCCCGCTGGTTGTAGTTGCCGCCGTAGTCGGGGTGCGCGGAGTCGTGGCCCTCGGATGCGTACCCCTTGAGGATGGCCTGCTGCCCGAGCCCGTCCGTGGCGAGGGAGACCCGCTTCACGTCGTCGAGGGTGCGCAGGAAGGGGTGCTGGGCCTGGCTCCCGAAGTTGAAGGGGATGTGCGAGATGACCCGGTCGGGGGTGCCTTCGCCGCCCTTGGGCCTGATGGCGATGGTGTCGCGGAAGGCGACGGCGCCGTCCTGCCAGTCGACGCGCTTGTCGCCGTTGGCGTCGGGCGTGACGACGACCTTCGCCCAGGGCAGGTCGTCCCCCTTCGCGGGCTCGGCGGCGCCCGCGCCCCGGTTGACCCACTGCCCGGACCAGACGCCGACGCGGGTCGCGCCGTCGTCGCCCTTGGTGGCCTGGTGCCAGAAACGGGCGCCGTCCTGGCCCGTGGCCCCGCTCGGCTTGTCGTACGTGGAATTGGACTCGACGGCGGCCGCGAGCTGCCCGGTGTTGACGATGGCGTACGAGGCACCGACGGGCGCCTGGTCCGCCGGGGTCTCGGCGGTGACCTTGCCGAACTTGTCGGCGGTCCGCGTGGAGTCCGGGTCCAGCCTGGTGAACGCGGTCTCGGCGCCGCCGTCCGAGCTGCCGACGGAGACGAGGTCGTGGCCGGGGATGTCGATGGTGCCGACGCGGAAGGCCTCGGTGTCACGGACCGCGGTGATCTTGAAGGTGGTGGCGCGCCCGCGCACCGAGAGCCGGGCGTCGATCTCCACGCCGGTGAGGTCGGGGAAGGTCAGGGTGTAGGCGGCGGTGGCGTCGCCGATCTGCGGAGCGCCCTCGACCTGGACCTTGTAGGCCTTGCCGTTCAGGGTGACCTCGGTGACCGGGCGGGTGCTGCCGATGAGGCGGGCGCCGGTCGCCTTGTCGGTGTACGAGAGGACGCGGGGGAAGTCGTCGGCGACGGCGACGGTGAGCTGCCCGGAGGCGATGACCGTCTGCGCGGCCTGCGGGGTGGGGTCGGCGGTGGCGGGTCCTGCCAGGGCGAACACGGCGGACGATGCGGCGGCGATGGCGCAGGCCGCGCGGAGTCTTCGGGAACGGAGTCTTCCGGAACGGGACGAGAGCATGCGGACCTGGGTATCCGCGTTGTCGTACCCCGGTCAACGAAGTCGGGCCCGACGGGGCGCGGCAGTCCAAGTACCGCCGGGCGGAAGTCCAAGGGGCGGGGCGGGCCCAGGGACCGCGGGCCGGGAGCCCGAAGGGCGGGGCGGCTCGACCCGCCGTGGCGTCGATCTCTGTACGTGATCCCATGAACACGCTCAGCTCTCTGTTGAATATTGAACAGAATGGGGTTACAGTCAATCTCGTTGAACATTCAACAGACACACCCCCGTAGCTCGCAGCTCGGCGTCACCGCCCGCAGAGCTCGTCCCCAAGGAGCAGTCATGGGTCTCTTCGGCCGCAAGAACGACACCGCCACCATCACCGCCACGGCGCCCGCCCCGGTCAACCCGGAGCTGGCCGCCCTGACCGGCGACTACACGATCGACCCCTCGCACACCTCGATCGGCTTCGTCGCCCGGCACGCCATGGTCACCAACGTCAAGGGCTCGTTCGCGGACGTCGCCGGCGCGCTGCACCTGGACGGCACGGACCCGTCCCGCTCGACGGCCTCCATCGACATCAAGATGGACAGCATCGAGACCGGCAGCGCGGACCGTGACGGCCACCTGAAGAGCTCGGACTTCTTCAAGACCGACGAGTTCCCGGAGATGACGTTCCGCTCCACCAAGGCGGAGGCGCTCGGCGGTGACGACTACCGCATCACCGGTGACCTGACGATCCTCGGCACCACCAAGGAGATCTCCATCGACCTGGAGTTCAACGGCGCGGCCACGGACCCCTTCGGGAACGAGCGCGTCGGCTTCGAGGGCAAGTCGGAGATCCTCCGCTCGGAGTGGGGCCTCACCTGGAACGCGGCGCTGGAGACGGGCGGGGTGCTGGTCTCCGACAAGATCAAGCTGAACTTCGACATCTCCGCGATCAAGAACGCCGCCTGACGGGGGCTTTGAGCCCTCCGTCCGACAGGGCTTTCAGCCCTGCATGAGCGTCAGCTCTCCCTGAGCGCGCCCGCCCTCCACCCCCGTACCGGGAGGGCGGGCGCTCGGCGTATCCGGGTTCGATACGGTTCTGGCCGTGCCCGAGTTCCTGCAGCAACTCCCCGCCCTCATAGGCGTGATCGTCGGTGCCCTCGGTTCGTACGTGGCCATCATGCGCGGCGACCGCGTGCGCTTTCAGCGCGAGCAGGCCGCCCGCTGGGAGGAGCGGCGGCTCACCGTCTACACCGAGTACGCCCGGGTCCTGAAGCAGACGGTGACCCTCACCTACCGCGTCTCGGCCCACCACGGCAACGACCCGCATCCGCACCCGCTGTCCCCCGCCGACGCGGAGCCCCACCTGGCCGAGGCGGCCAGTGCGCGGGACCCGGCAGGCGAGGCGCTGCTGATGCTCGGCACGCCGGAAGTGGTGGCCACGGCACGGGTCTGGGTCCTGACGGTGGTCGCCATGGAGCGCTTCATGCGCGAGGGCACCCGGGATCCCGAGGCGTGGCAACGGCTGCTCGCCCGCCAGCGCGCGACGCGCGAGGAGTACTACGCGGCGGTCCGCCGCGACCTGGCGCTCCCGCCCGGCCATTCGGGCCGCTGGCAGGTACCGGCAGCGGGCGACGGCTCCTTGCGCTAGAGGGCGCTCCAGCTCCTACGGTCGCCCGCATGAGCACACGGCAACAGCAGCACAAGATCGGCAGCGGTTTCGGCGCGAGCAGCACGGCGGACGACGTACTCGACGGGATCGGCCTCCAGGGCAGGACGGCGCTGGTCACCGGCGGCTACTCCGGGCTCGGCCTGGAGATCACGCGGGCGCTGAGCCGGGCGGGCGCACACGTCATCGTCCCGGCGCGCAGGCCCGCCACGGCGCGCGAGGCGCTGCGCGGCGTCCCGCGGGTGGAGGTGCGCCCCCTCGACCTGGCGGACTTGTCGAGCATCCGGCAGTTCACGGACCAGCTCGTGGACAGGCACCACCGCAAACTCGACATCCTCATCAACAACGCGGGCGTCATGGCGTGCCCGGAGACCCGAGTGGGCCCGGACGGCACCTGGGAGGCGCACTTCGCGATCAACCACCTGGGCCACTTCGCGCTCACCAACCTCCTCTATCCGGCGCTGAGTTCAGCCGAGGCGGCCCGCGTGGTGTCCGTGGCCTCCTCCGGCCACTTCCTCTCCGACATCCGCTGGGCGGACCCGCACTTCGTCCGCGACGGCTACGACCGCTGGCTCGCCTACGCCCAGTCGAAGACCGCGAACGCGCTCTTCGCCGTACACCTGAACTCCCTGCGCGACACGGCGGGCACCGGCCCCCGGGCCTTCGCCGTACACCCCGGCAGCATCCTGACTCCCCTGCAGCGCCACATCCCCCGCGACGAGCAGATCGCACAGGGCTGGATGACCCCCGACGGCACACCGGCCCCCGGTTTCAAGACCCCGGCACAGGGCGCGGCAACGGCGGTCTGGGCGGCGACGTCCCCGCTCCTGGACGCGCACGGCGGCGCGTACTGCCAGGACTGCGACATCGCGGAGCCCGCGACGACCGAGGACATGCTGATCGGCGGGGTGAAGCCATGGGCAACGGCCCCGGAGGCGGCGGCCCGCCTGTGGCAACTGTCCGCCGAACTCACGGGGTTGGGTACGCATGCGGCCTGACGGGCGGTTCCCGGCCCCGGCTTCCTGAGCGGGGACGTAAACCTGCTGCGGCCGGGGCCCGGAGCGGGCACGATGGCTGCCATGTGGACCACCATCACCGCGTACGAGAACACCCCCGGCGGCCCGCACCCCATGGCGGCCCTCCGCGCTTGACTGCGTGAGCGCGGCATCGACTGGATGCCCTTCCCGCCGGAAGACATCTACTGGGACCACATGTGCGGCCGGGGCCCGGACGGCCACTGGCAAGGCTCCTTCGTGGTCCACGTCCGCTCATCCGCCCTGCGACCACTCGGCCTGCACCCGGACCAGCCGACGTCGAAGGCGACCGACCCTTCACCTCCCGGCTGGTGGCACGCGGCGGCCGAGCGGCGGCGCGGCTAGGTTCAAGTGCCGCTGGGGCAACGGGAGTCGAGCGTGCAGCCGCCTCCGGCCTTACCCCATAAGGCTGTTCGACAAGATCGCCTCCGTCAACGGCCCAAGGACCTCCGGCGGCAACGCATGCCCCATGCCCGGGATTTCCGTCAGGCGGGCGCCCGCGATCGCCTGGGACAGGTGCTGGGGGTGCGGGGGCGGGAACACCGGCTCTGCCGTGGCGGAGATGATCAGGGTGGGGACCTGGGTGGTGGCCAGATCCTTGGTGCGGAGCATGTTCGCGTCGTCCGCCCTCGCGTGCGCCGTCGAGACCACGTGGGTGCCGGTGTGGGTGATGATCCTGCGCTCCAGGGCGCGGAAGTAGTCGGCGTCGAAGGGGAGTTCGGTGCCGTTCAGGGCGCTCCAGTGCTCCACCCTGCGGTCCAGTTCCGCCTCCACGCCCTTGTCCTCGACCGGGCGTGACCACAGGTCCAGGATCTGGGGCGAGATGCCGGGGAGGTCCGGTACGGGGATCTCGGTTCCGTCCGGGGCCTTGTACGGGGTGGTGCTCAGCGCGCAGGTGCCGATCAGCGTTGCGCTCAGTACGCGTTCGGGGTGGTCCGCCAGGAGCAACTGCGTCAGCATGCCGCCGAGCGACATGCCCACCATGTGCGCCCGGTCGATGCCAAGGCCGTCCAGGACGGCGATCGCGTCCTGCGCCAAGTCCGTTATGGGGTACGGGCGTTCGTCGAAGGCAGAGGTCGAGCGGCCCGTGTCCCGGTGGTCGTAGCGGATCACCTGGTGGTGGGCCGCCAGCGCTTCGACCAGGGGCTCGGGCCAGCCGAGCCCGGAGGCCTGCGCACCCATGACCAGGAGCAGCGCGGGGGCGTCGGGCGCGCCCCGCCGTTCGGTCCACAGCCGCACGCCGGGAGCGACGTCCACGTACTGCTCCTGGGGGGTTGATTCCTTCACGGGTCCTCCAGTGCTGCTCGGTCGATCACTGCGGTGCGATGCGGTACGAGACGTATCGTCTCGTCAATGCGGCGTGGCGTCAAGCGGTTCGCCGCGGGATCGCTCCCCTCAGCCCTCCCTCAGCCCCGCCAGAAACCCGTCCACCAGCGCGATCTGCCGCTCGGCAGGGAACTCCCCCGGTGCGAACAGCGCCTGGACCACCAGGCCCAGCACGAAGCTCTGGGCCGCCGCCGCCACGTCCGCCGGCGGTGGCGCCTGCGGCAGTTCGCCCAGACGTTGGGCCTCCGCGATGTGCTCGGCCATCCGCTCGCGGCCCTGGCGGTAGCGCGCCGCGTGCTCGTCCGCCAGTTCCCGGTCGGCGAGCGCGACGTCCCAGGAGCCCACCCAGATGCGGTTGCTCGCCGCGCTCTCCGCGTCCAGGGGGAGGATGTCGAGGAGCCGGGCCCGCAGCATCACCAGGCCCGACGCCGCCCCGGCCCGTTCCGTCGCGGGGCGCGGCCGATCCGCCGACCTGCGGTCGAGCACGTCGAGGGCGTGCCGCACCAGGGCCCGCTTGCTCGGGAAGTAGTGCGTCAGGAGACCGGTGGTCGCCCCCATCTCCGTGGCGACCGCGCGCAGCGTGAGGCCGCCGAATCCGCGCGCCGCGAGGACCCGCCACACCGCCTGGGACACCTCGGTCCGGCGTGCGTCATGGTCTCCACGGGCTGGCGTCATACCCGGTAGGGTACATACCCAACGTTCGTTACGTACGTACTCCGTACCTCTCGTACCTAGGAACCGCCATGTACGCCATACCGCTGACCGAGAGTGCCGAGCTCCGTCTCCTGGAGCCCTGGCAGGCCGACGAGTTCCTCGCCCACATCGACCGGGCCCGTCCGCACACCGACCCGTGGATCCCGTGGGCCACCCGCTCCACCGACGTGGAGTCCGCCCGCGCCACGCTCCAGCTCTTCGCGGACAAGCAGGCCGCCGACGCCGGGCGGATCTACGGGATCTGGCTGGACGGCACCCTGGTCGGCGGCGTGATGTTCGTGCAGTTCGACGCCGAGCGCGGCAACTGCGAGATCGGTGTGTGGACGGAGCCCGCGGGCGAGGGCCGCGGGCTGATCAGCGCGGGCGTACGGCACTTGATCGCGTACGCCTTCGGTGAGCGCGGGATGCACCGGATCGAGTGGTGGAACAGCGCGGGCAACACCCGCAGCAGGGCCGTCGCCCAGCGGATGGGCATGCACCTGGACGGCACCCTGCGGGATCAGTCCCTCTACCGCGGGGTCCGGCACGACATGGAGATCTGGTCGCTGCTTGCGCACGAGTGGCGGGGCGAGGGGCAGGGCGAGCAGCCGGCTGCCGCCTGAACGCTCCGCTGGAAGACCGGGTACCAGATCCGCGGGCCGCATGTGGCTGGTCGCGCAGTTCCCCGCGCCCCTTCGGGGCACGGAACCGCCTAGAACCCGCCCCCGAAATCGCCGCCCCCGCCGAAGTCCCCGCCCCCGCCGAAGTCTCCGCCGCCCCCGAAGTCCCCGGAGTCGAAGTCCGACCCCGAGTAGTCGCCGCCGTCGTACCCGGAGCCCGCCCCGAAGTCGCCGTACCCGGAGCCGTAGTCCGCCGCGTACGCGGGGCTCGCCATCATGCCGCCCAGCATCGTGCCGATGAGCAGGCCCGGCAGGATGCCGCCGCCGAAGTAGCCGCCCGCCCAGGGGCCGTAGGCGGGGCCCGCCTCCCAGTAGGGGCGGCGCTCGCCCGACTCGGTGGCGACCGTGCGGGAAAGGGGTTCCTCGCCGTCGGCGAGGCGGGTGGCGTCGGCGAGGCACACCGGGACGGAGCGTTCGGCGCCGCCCGGGGGTGCCCACTGGGCGTCCTTGACCGAGGGGCCGTGCCGGGGGTCGAAGAAGCAGGGGGCGCGGCGCTCCGGCAGGGGCCTGCCCTCCCGGCGCGCGGCAAGCAGGGCGAGCGAGAAGCGGCCGTCCTCCAGGGCCTGGGTGACGCCGCGGACCTCTTCGGGGCGCTGCGCGGCCGCCATGTAGGACTTGGCCTTCTCGTACGAGTCCAGGGCCCGTTCGTAGTCCGCGCGCATCGTGTCGTCCGCGCCCGCCTCCGCGGGGTGGAAGTCGAGGCGGTCGAGCTCCTCGCCGTACGCCGTGATGTCCTCGTCGACCACGACCCGCAGCTTCTCCAGGGCCACCCGCTGCTCGTCCGCCTTGCGCCGGCGGTTCCTGCGGACCACCGCGTACGTCGCGCCGGCACCGGCCACGAGCACCGCGCCGACGCCGATCAGCGCGGCCACGGAGACGCTGTCCTCGGATCCCGCGTCGGCCCAGGACGACGGTGCCGAGCCGTTCGCGTCCTTGACGGCCTGGTCGACGAAGTCGTTGAGCTGGGTGTTGGTGTCGGGCTCGTCCCCGAACGTCGTCACCAGGTTCGAGACCGCGGCGTTGCTCAGGACCTGGCTGTCGGCCTTGGCGTCGAACTTGTCACCGAGCCGGATGCCGTAGACACCCGTCACTCCGGTCTCGGTGCGCAGCTTCTGGAAGAGGTCCTGCTGGGGGAAGTCGGCGGGCAGCACGGCCACGAAGACCGGCTTGTCGGCGTCCGTGATCTTGTCCGCGATGGCGTCCGCCTCGGCCCCGGACAGCTGGTCCGACGCGGCCGGATCGACGTACACCGGGCTCTTCTCCCAGGCCTCCGCGACCACCGGGACGCTCGTGGCCGCCGCGGCTCCGGGCGCGGCCGTCAGCGACACGGCCCCCAGGGAGACGAGAAGGCCGGACAATGCGACAAAAATGCGCTTCGTCCCATTCTTCCTCATACTTCGAAGCTAACTCAGTCGGGCCGCGGACGGACGTCCGGAGCCCGACTGTTTTCGCTTCGTCATACCTTGGATGAGATGGGATGAGATGGGACGAGACCGGATCTCACTCCACGGGCGTGACACCCGCCCGCAGCAGGCCGAAGGTGTACGCGTCCTCCAGCGCCTGCCAGGACGCCGCGATCACGTTCTCCGCGACGCCCACCGTCGACCATTCCCCGTCACCGTCGCTGGTGGAGATCAGTACGCGGGTCGTGGAGGACGTGCCGTGCTTGCCCTCCAGGATGCGGACCTTGTAGTCGACCAGTTCCATCTTGGCGAGCTGGGGGTAGATCCGCTCAAGGCCCACGCGCAGCGCCCGGTCGAGGGCGTTGACCGGGCCGTTGCCCTCCGCCGTGGCGACGATGCGCTCGCCCTTGGCCCACAGCTTCACCGTCGCCTCGTTGGCGTGCGTGCCGTCGGGCCGGTCCTCGACGATGCCCCGCCAGGACTCGACGCGGAAGTAGCGCCGGGGCCTGCCCTCCGCCTCCTCGCGCAGGAGCAGCTCGAAGGACGCGTCGGCGGCCTCGTACGTGTAGCCCTGGAGCTCGCGCTCCTTGACCCGCTCCACGACCCGGCCGACCAGCTCGCGGTCGTCGCCCAGGTCGACCCCGAGCTCCTTGCCCTTGAGCTCGATGGAGGCGCGGCCCGCCATGTCGGAGACGAGCATGCGGATCCGGTTGCCCACCAGGTCCGGGTCGATGTGCTGGTAGAGGTCCGGGTCGACCTTGATCGCGGAGGCGTGCAGGCCCGCCTTGTGGGCGAAGGCCGAGACGCCGACGTAGGGCTGGTGCGTGGAGGGGGTGAGGTTGACGACCTCGGCGATGGCGTGCGAGACGCGGGTCATCTCGGTCAGCGAGCCCTCGGGCAGCACCTTCTTGCCGTACTTCAGCTCCAGGGCGCCGACGACGGGGAAGAGGTTGGCGTTGCCGACGCGCTCGCCGTAGCCGTTGGCCGTGCACTGGACGTGGGTCGCGCCCGCATCCACGGCGGCCAGGGTGTTGGCGACGGCGCAGCCCGTGTCGTCCTGGGCGTGGATGCCGAGCCGGGCGCCGGTGTCGGCGATGACGGTCGCCACGATCGCCTGGATCTGCGCCGGGAGCATGCCGCCGTTGGTGTCGCACAGGACGACGACGTCGGCGCCGGCCTCGGCGGCGGTGCGCACGACGGACTTGGCGTACTCGGGGTTGGCGCGGTAGCCGTCGAAGAAGTGCTCGCAGTCGACGAAGACGCGCCGCCCCTGGGAGACGAGGTAGGAGACGGTGTCGCGCACCATCTCCAGGTTCTCCTCCAGCGTGGTGCGCAGGGCGAGCTCGACATGCCGGTCATGGGACTTGGCGACGAGCGTGATGACGGGGGCGCCGGAGTCGAGGAGCGCGTTGACCTGCGGGTCCTCGGCGGCCTTGGCCCCCGCGCGGCGGGTGGCGCCGAAGGCGACGAGCTGGGCGTGCCGGAAGTCGATCTCCTGCTGTGCGCGGGCGAAGAACTCGGTGTCGCGGGGGTTGGCACCCGGCCAGCCGCCCTCGATGAAGCCCACGCCGAAGTCGTCCAGGTGCCGGGCGATGGTCAGCTTGTCCGCGACGGTCAGGTTGATTCCCTCGCGCTGCGCGCCGTCGCGCAGCGTGGTGTCAAAGACGTGGAACGCATCGTCGGGTGTGCTGGTTTCCGTCATGCTGATCTGGCTCCTGTGTCGGATCTCGGTCTACCGGAATGACCGGCTCCACCGCCTCAATGATCCCTCGCGCTCCGCGTCCGGCTGCAGTTGGGCCAGGAAACGAAAAAACCCCTCGTGGGTACGAGAGGTTTGCGCGCGGGTCTGAAGACGACGGTGTCCGCCCGTACATGGTGGTACGAGACGGTCACTGCGGACCGGCGCGCCTGCTGCCAATAATCATGGCGAACGAGAGCACGGTGGCAGCCTGCCACAGCCCGCACACACCGCGCTGCCCCGTCTCACCATGCGGGCGACGCGTCCGAACGTCGCCCGCATGAGTGAACCGTCGGCTTGAGGCGTCAGCGCATGTGGCGTACGAAGACGTCGTAGCCGTCGTTCGTGTCGCCGCTCAGCAGGGTCGCGTCGGCGGAGTAGAAGGCGATCCGCGCGCCGCTCGCCGAGATGCCGCCGGGGGCGACCTTGGCCGATGCCGTGCCGCCCGTGGTGTCCGGGCTGATCAGCGTGGTCGTGCCGGTCTTCAGGTCCCGCAGATAGGCGGGCCACTCCTTGCCGTACTCGGAGCCCGGCTCGGCCAGCTCCGTCATGAACGTGAGCCGGCGGCCGTTCGCGCTGATCGCGGGCGAGCGGGTGTAGGCCTCCCCGGGGCCGCCCTGGGTGCCGTGGATCCGCTGGTTCTTGCCGGAGGCGATGTCGTGCACGAAGACGTTCCAGGCGGCGTCGTTGTCGTCGGGGACCAGATGCGTGTCGCGCGACTCGAAGACGACCTTGCGGCCGTCACCGCTGATGGACGGTTCGAGGGACTCCTTCTCGGTCTCGGAGCCGTCGTGGGAGCGGTCGATCTCCGTCAGCTCGCCGGTCGTGCGGTCGCGCAGCCAGACGTCGCTCCAGTCGTCGCCGCGCGGGCCGTTGGTGTAGTTGCGGGCGTAGACGACGCGGCTGCCGTCGTCGCTGACGGTCGCCGAGTGCGAGGCGCGCGGCTCCCAGGTGTCGTTCGGCTGGCTGATCCGCTCCGTCGTGCCGGTCTCGCGGTCGCGCAGGAAGACGACGCTGCCGTCCTCGCGGTGGTCGGTGTCGAAGACGGCGTACCGGGCGTCGGCGCTCAGCGAGACGCCGCCCGCGCCGGTGCCGTCGAAGCCGTCGGGCAGCTCGACGTCGAGGCGCTCGGTCTTCTTGGTCCTGCGGTCGTAGAGCCGGACGTCGGAGTCCGAGTAGTTGCCCGCGGGCGAGGAGACGAACGCGACGTAGCGGCCGTCGGCGCTCAGGGACGGGCCCCTGACCTCGCGGCCCGCAAGGGCGATGCGTTCCGTCTTTCCGGTGCGCAGATCGCGTACGAAGATGTCGCGAAGACCGTTCGTGTCGCCTGCGGTCAGGTCGGTGGCCTCGGAGTCGAAGGCCGCGTACCGGCCGTCGCGGCTGAGGGCCGCCCCCGATGAGCGGTCATTGCCCGCCTTGCCGTCGGCCGTGACGCTTACGCCCTCCGTGCGGGGCGCGGCGTCGGCGCCGGGTGCGGCGAAGGCGGCGGGCAGGGTGGTGACGGTGACCGCGGCGACGACGGCCGCGGCGGTCAGGGCGAAGCGCTTGCGGTAGTTCCCGTGCATGGTCAAGTCCCCCGTGGTTCCTTGTGGTTGGTGGTTCAGCTGCTCTGCTGGTGGTTCAACTGCTCTGCTTGGTGGTTCAGCTGTTCGGCTCGAGGTGGCGCACGAAGGCGTCCCACCACGTGTTCGTGTCGTCCGGGACCAGGTTGCCCGCGCGGGACACGAAGACGATCGCGCCGCCGTCGGCGCTCACCGCGGCCTCCGGCAGGTCGAGCCAGTCGCTCTCGCCTCCGTCGTGCGCCGTGGTCACCCGCTGGTTGGTGCGCGTGCGCAGGTCGCGGATGAAGAGCGTGCCGCGGGCCGTCTCCCCCTCGACCAGGTGGGTGTCCCAGGAGTGGAACACCACATGGCGGCCGTCGGCACTGATGCGGGGGTTGAGCGACTCGAACTCCGTCTGCTTGCCCTCGGCGTCCAGGGAGATCCGCTCGACGGTGCCGTCGCGCACATCGCGCAGGAAGACGTCGCTCTGCCCGTTGGTGTCGTCGGGGACCAGGCCGTCGGACCAGGAGGAGAAGGCCATCGTCCGCCCGTTCCCGCTCAGGGTGGGGACGGTCATCGCGATGTCGGCGCCGGCGGGCGTGAGGTCGAGCCGCTCGGTGCTGCCGCGGCGCCGGTCGTAGGCGTACACCTGCCGGTCATAGCCGGGCCTGAACTGCGTGTAGCCGTAGGTGATGCGGCTGCCGTCGGCGCTCATCTCCAGGCCGGTGACGCCGTAGCCGGGGTCGTCCTGGCCGGGGGCCGGGGCCTTGCTGATCAGCCGGGTGGTGCCCGCCTTGCGGTCCCGTACGTAGATGCCGTACTGCGTGCGCCCGGCGGAATCGCCGTGCTCCTTCAGGCGGGAGACGAAGGCGATGTAGCGGCCGTCGGCGCTCATCCTGGCCTGTGCCGCGTAGTCGCCGTGGACGGGCCTTTCGTCGTCGGAGAGGCTGACCGGCTCGGTCCTGTCCGTTCTGCGGTCCCGTACGTAGTAGCGGTCGATGAAGCCGTCGTCCGTGCTGCCGAGCCGGGCGGCGAAGAGCACGTACCGCCCGTCGGCGCTGAGCTGCGCGGCGCCCGTGCCGTCGGCGAACCCGGCCCCGGAGTCCTGGAGCCCGACCCGCTCGACCGTGCCGCGGCGCAGGTCCCTGACGTACACGTCGTCGCGGTTGTTGGTGTCGTCGGGCCCGGTGAGCGAGCGCGCCGTGGCGAAGGCGGCGTAACGGCCGTCGGCGCTCACGGCGGGTCCACCGGGGGCGTCGGTGGTCTGGGCCCCGTCGGCGGTGACGTTGATGCGCTCCGTCCACGGGGGCTTGGGCGCCGCGGTGCCCGAGGCATGGGCGGGGAGCGCTCCCATCGTGCCGAGCACGGCGGTCAGGCACAGGACCGTGACGGCTCTCTTGCTGGTTCTGGCGTTCATGACATGGTTCCCCCGGTTCAGATGAATACCGCTCGGCCACGTGCTGGTCTGCTCATCCCCCTGAGAGACGTGGCATCAGCGCGCCGTCCACTTGAAGACGTCCCCCAGGCCGTTCGTGTCGCCCGGCACCACGTCCGTGTCGTCCGAGCTGTAGACGACGCTCTTCCCCTTGTCGGCGATCGCGCCCGCGCTCGCCCCGCCATGGCCGACGGTCACCTCGCGGCCGCTGCGGAGATCGCGCAGGACGACGTTCGACTCGGCGTCCCGGTAAAGGAGTTGGCGCCCGTCCGGGCTGACGGCCTGCGCACCCTTGCCCGCGAAGCGCTGGACCTTTCCGGTGCGCAGATCGCGTACGTACGCGCCGTCCGCCGAGTTCAGCGCCACCGTTCGGCCGCTGACCTCCACCACCTTGGACGGGGTGCCGTCGTCGATCCGGGTGAGGCTGCCCGTGGTGCGGTCGCGGAGCCAGACCTGGCCGGTGCCCTTGTCCTCGTAGGCGACGTGGCGGCCGTCGGCGCTGATGGACGGGTCCACCATGTCGCGGGCCGAGTCCGGCGGTCCGTCGCTGACGATCTCGCGGGTGTCCGTCTCGCGGTCGTAGACCTCGACCCGCGTGGGGTCTGAGGGGTGTTGCGGCTGCAGGTCGTAGGCGACGTAGCGGCCGTTCGCGCTGATGGCCGGGGACGACGCGCTGTACTTGAAGCCCCTGCCGTCGATCTGCTTGATCTCCCCCGTACTCAGATCGGTGAGGAAGACGTTGATGCCGTGCGTGCCCCAGCCGGTGTGCGCCGCGTACCGCCCGTCGTCGCTGATGACGGGGGCGGCCATGGAGTTTTTGAGCCGGGTGACTTCCCCGGTCTTCAGATCGCGTACGAACCCGTAGTCGTACGGCCCCTGATGACCCTCCGTCAGATTCTCCGCATCGCTGCGGAAGGCGACGTAGCGACCGTCCCCCGAGACGGACGCGGCACCCGAGGCCCCCTCGGCCTCGGTCCCGTCGGCGGCGGTGCTCACGCGCTCCACCTGCGGCGCGGCATGCGCCGCGGCCGGTAACACGGTCGTGCCGAGCGCCGCGGTCAGCAAGGCGCTCAAGGACACCCGTCTGGCAGTGGACATGGCTTCCCCCAAAACCTGTCGATCCCCCCACGGGCCCGGTACCGAGGGCCCACGGGGATACAAGCGCACCCTCAGGCACCACGCAATCCGCTGGATTGCGTACAACCTGGACGGGGGGCTAGGCGTCCGTGGGGGCCAGCGCACCGTCCAGGAACTCCCGTACGTGCGCGAGGATCTGCTCCCGGCCCGTGCCCCGAAGGCCGATCGCCACATGGATGGAGAACCCGTCGAGCAGCGCGCGCAGTCGGGCCGCGAACCGGTCGGGGTCGAGCGCCCCGAACTCGCCCCGCGAGACGCCCTCGGCGAGCAGCGCCACCAGGTCGCGGTGCCAGGCGCTCTCGATGGCGACCTGCCGGTCGCGCTCGTCCTCGTCGGCGTTCAGGGAGCGGTTCCAGACCTCGAGCCAGAGCGTCCAGTGCGGGTCGCCGGGGGCATCGGGGACGTACAGATCGACGTACGCGTCGAGCCGCTCGCGGGCCGTGCCGCGCCGCGCGAGCAGCCGGCCGCGCTCGGCGCCGAGCGCGGACTCGCTCCACTCCAGGGTGCGCAGGAGCAGTTCGTCCTTGGTGCGGAAGTAGTAGAGGAGGTGGCCGCTGCTCATGCCCACCTCGCGGCCGAGCGCGGCCATGGTCAGCTTCTCCAGGCCGCGCTCGGCGATCATCTCCATGGCCGCGGCAAGGACGTCCTCGCGCGGCGGTGCGTTCTTGCGCGCACGGGCTGTCCCGGCCATGGGGTTACTCCTAGATCACACCTTCGGCTGCTGCTGGGTGATGCAGTGGATGCCACCACCCCCGGCAAAGATCGTACGGGCGTCCACGAGTGTCACCGTCCGGTCGGGGAAGAGCCGGCGGAAGATGCCCGCCGCGATCTCGTCGTTCGGGTCGCCGAAACCGCACAGGACGACGCCGCCGTTGCAGATGTAGTGGTTGATGTAGGAGTAGTCGACCCAGCCCTCGTCGTCGGTGAGGACGGTCGGCGCGGGCACCTCGACGATCTCCAGGGTCCGGCCGCGGGCGTCCGTCTGCCCCCGAAGGATCCCGATGATCTCCTTGCTGACCTCGAAGTCGGGGTGGGCGGGGTCCTGCTGCGCATGCACGAGAACCACGCCGGGCGCGGCGAACGCGGCGACGATGTCGACATGGCCGCGGGTGCCGAAGGTGCCGTAGTCGCCGGTCAGGCCGCGCGGCAGCCAGATGGCCTTCGTGGTCCCGATGCGGGCGTGGATCGCCTCCTCGGCCTGCTCGCGGGTCAGGCCGGGGTTGCGGCCCGGGTCGAGCTGGACCGTGTCGGTGAGCAGCACGGTGCCCTCGCCGTCGACGTGGATGCCGCCGCCCTCGTTGACCAGCGGCGAGGAGTGCACAGGCACGCCCGCGATGTCGGCGACGTGCCGGGCGATCTTCGAGTCGTGCTCCCAGCGGGCCCAGTCCTGGCCGCCCCAGCCGTTGAACACCCAGTCCACGGCGGCCAGTTGGTCACCGTCACGGACGAAGGTGGGGCCGATGTCACGCATCCACGCGTCGTCCAGGTCGCGCTCGACGAGGTCGATGTCCGGGCCGAGCAGCGCGCGGGCGGACTCGCTCTGGCCGGTGCCGACGACCATGGTGACGGGCTCGAAGCGGCGCACGGCGCGGGCCACGTTCGCCCAGGCCGCACGGCCCTCGGCCAGCTCATCGTCATTGGTGAACGTGGGGTTGGGGCTCGGCCACGCCATCCAGGTGCGCTCGTGCGGGGCCCACTCGGCGGGCATACGGAAAGTCATCGCGGGGTCCTCACAGGTATCACAGGAAGTAGAGGCGGTTGAGGGAGACCGAGTCGGCGGGCTCGGAGCTGAGCGGGTCGCCGTCGAGCGTGACCAGGCCGGAGCGCTGGTCGACGTCGACGGCGCCGGTACGGGAGTTGAGGCGCAGATCGGCGGGCCCGATGCCACGGGTGCCGCGCACGGCGACGCGGCGGCGCCGGGTGGTCATCGTGTCGTTGCCCTGCTCGACGGCCGCCCGGGCGACGAAGGCGACCGAGATGTCGGCGGGCGTCGCACCGTGCGCCCCGAACAGCGGCCCCAGGACGAGGGGTTCGCAGGTGTCGGTGGCGGCATTGGGATCCCCGGTGATGCCGTAGGCGGGGAAGCCGGACTTGAGGACCATCTGCGGCTTCGCCCCGAAGAACTGCGGCCGCCACAGCACGATGTCGGCCATCTTGCCGACCTCGAGGGAACCGACCTCGTGCGCCAGACCATGCGCGATGGCCGGATTGATGGTCAGCTTGGCCATGTAGCGCAGCACGCGCGCGTTGTCGTCGTCCGCGCCGTCCCCGTCCATCGGGCCCAGCTCGGCCTTCATCTTCCCGGCCATCGCAAACGTGCGGCGCACGGTCTCCCCCGCACGCCCCATGCCCTGCGCGTCCGAGGACGTGATACCGATCGCGCCCAGGTCGTGCAGCACGTCCTCGGCACCCATCGTCCCGGCCCGGATCCGGTCACGGGCCATGTGCGCATCCCCCGGCAGATCCGTCTTCAGGTCATGCACCGAGACGATCATCCCGTAGTGCTCGGCCACCGCATCCCGCCCAAAGGGCAGCGTCGGATTGGTCGAGGACCCGATGACGTTCGAAACCCCCGCCATCTTCAGCACGTTCGGCACATGCCCGCCACCACACCCCTCGATGTGGAAAGCATGAATCGTGCGCCCGTCCAGGACCTTCAGGGTGTCCTCGACGGAGAGACACTCATTCAACCCGTCACTGTGCAGCGCGACTTGGACATCGTGCTCCTCGGCCACCCGCAACGCGGTGTCCAGGGCACGGGTGTGGGCGCCCATGTCCTCGTGCACCTTGAAACCGCACGCGCCGCCCTCGGCGAGCGCCTCGATGAGCGGCGCCTCGTGCGAGGACGAACCCCGGCCCAGGAAACCGATGTTGACCGGCCACGCATCAAAGGCATTGAACGCATGCCGCAGCGCCCAGGGCGAGTTGACCCCCACCCCCCACACCGGCCCGAACTCCTGACCGATGATCGTCGTCACCCCGGACGCCAGCGACGCCTCCATGATCCGCGGCGACAGCAGATGAACATGCGTGTCCACGGCACCGGCGGTCGCGATCAGCCCCTCACCCGACACGATCGAGGTCCCCGTACCGACCACGACATCGACCCCATCGAGCGTGTCCGGATTACCGGCCCGCCCGACGGCATGGATCCGGCCCTCCCGGATCCCGATGGACACCTTCCGGATGCCCTGCACCGCGTCGATGACGACGACATTGCTGATCACCACGTCGCACGTCTCGCGAACCGCCGCACCCTTCAGATGCAGCCCGTCACGGGCGGTCTTGCCAAACCCCGCCAGGAACTCATCCCCGTACTGCTGCGCATCGGACTCCACCCGCACGGTGAGTCCGGAGTCGCCGAGCCGGACCCGGTCGCCCGCGCGGGGCCCATGGGTGGAGGCGTACGCGTACGGATCGATGTTCTGTCCAGTCATCGGTCAGCTCCCAGGTAGCCGCAGGCCCTGGCCCTGCGCAGGGCCTCTTCCTTCGCGCCGGGCGCGTCGAGCGCGCCGTCCACCAGGCCCGCGAAGCCGATCGCGACGCGGTCGCCGCCGATCGGCACGAGCCCCACCTCGACGCTCTCGCCGGGCCCGAAACGCACGGAAGACCCGGCGGGCACCGCAAGCCGCATGCCATAGGCAGCGGCCCGGTCGAAGTCCAGCCGCGGGTTGGCCTCGAAGAGGTGGAAGTGCGAGGTGACGGAGACGGGCACGGTGGCGGTGTTGTGCACGGTCAGCGTCACGTCGGGGGCGAGATCCGCGTGCTCGGGCCCGGGCAGCAGCGCGCCCGGCGCCTCGCTGCCGAGGCCCGCCCCGATCGGCTGGGACACGACGGCGAGCCGGGAGCCGTCGTCGAAGACGGCCTCCACATGCACCTCGGTGACCACGTCCGCCACGCCCGGCAGCACGTCCTCGGGGCCGAGGACCGCCCGCGCGTGTTCGATGGCCTCGGCGAGCCTGGCCCCGTCGCGGGCCGCCTCGCACACCGTGTCCGCGATCAGCGCGGTCGCCTCGGGGACGTTGAGCTTGAGGCCGCGCGCCTTGCGGGCCCTGGCGAGCTCGGCGGCCCCGAAGAGCAGCAGCCGGTCGCGTTCCGTGGGGGTAAGTCGCACGACACCACACCTCCGTCTTTAGAGCATCACTCTAACCATGAGATTCATTCCACGGAAACATTGACGGGCGAGCTTGACTCAGGTCACATAGAGCGGCACTCAAACAGTCGAACGGCGACCCTGTGTGCGCAGGCCGCCACCCTCGAGCGTCAGGGGCACCCTCATGCCGATAGAACAGCGCGGAGTCGACACCATCCCGGACGGGGAACGCACCAGCGGTCCTCGTGATCTCATCTCGATCCTGCTCGGATCCAACCTCTGTCTCGGAGTCATCGTCTTCGGCTGGCTGCCGGTGTCGTTCGGCCTCGGCTGGTGGGCGTCGGTCACCTCGGTGGTGACGGGCACGGTGATCGGCACGGTCCTGACCGCGCCCCTCGCCCTCGTCTCGCTGCGTACGGGGACGAACCTCTCCACATCCTCCGGAGCCCAGTTCGGCGTACGCGGCCGCCTGGTCGGCTCGATCGTCGGCCTGCTCCTGGCCCTCGGCTACACCGCGCTGACCGTCTGGATCGGCGGCGACGTGATGGTGGGCGTGCTGCACCGCCTCATCGGCCTCCCGACCGGCGGCCTCTCCTACGGGATGGTGTACGCGGTGCTCGCCGCCGCCACGGTGGCGGGCGCCGTCTACGGCTACCGGGTGCTGCTCCGCCTCTCCCGCATCCTCGCCGTGGGCATGACCGCGCTCCTCGTCCTCGGCGTGGTCGCGTACGCCCCCGACTTCACGACCTCGGCCCTGCCCGACGCGGGCGGCTATCTGCTCGGCTCGTTCTGGCCGACCTGGCTGCTCGCGATGGTGGCGGCGGGACTTTCGGGCCCGATCGCGTTCATCACGCTCCTCGGCGACTACACCCGCTACATCTCCCCCGAGCGGCACAGCTCGCGCTCGGTGCTGCGGGCGACGTGGATCGGTCTGCTCGCCGGGCTCCTGGTGCCGCAGCTCTTCGGTACGTTCACGGCGTACGCGGCGCGCGCGGCCCTCGACTACGCGGGCCCGCTGGTCTCCGCGTCCCCCGGCTGGTACCTGATCCCGCTCCTCCTGGCCGCCTCGGCGGGATCGGTCGGCAACGCGGGCCTGATGCTGTACTCGATGGGCCTCGACCTGGACGCGATCCTGCCGAAGGCGTCCCGCGCGCGGGCCACGTACACGGTCGCCGTCGTGGCCACGGCGTGCGTCTTCGTCGGGCACTTCGCGTGGGAGGCGGCGGACGCGATGACGTCCTTCGTGCTGCTCCTCACGGCGATCGGCACTCCGTGGGCCGTGATCACCCTCATCGGCTACGCCCGCTGCAAGGGCGCCTACGATGCGGACGCCCTCCAGGTCTTCAACCGCCGCTCCAGGGGCGGGAGTTACTGGTTCAGCTCCGGCTGGAACATCCCGGCGACGGCGTCCTGGGCACTGGGCGCGGCAGTCGGCGTGGCCGCGGTCTCCCTCCCCTCCTACGAGGGCCCGCTGCTCTCCCTGACGGGCGGCGTGGACTGCAGCTTCCTGCTGTCGGGGGTGGTGGGCGGCGTGGCGTACTCGGCTCTGGAACGCAGGCGGCAGGGAGCGCCCCTCAGGGGCGCGGGGAACTGCGCGACAAGCCACGAAGCACCCGCAGATGCGCCGCAGGCGTCGACAACGGCGTAAGACGAAGGCGGGGCCCCGCGGCCATTGGCCGCGCCCCCCCCGCACAAAACACACCACCCGCAGCCCCGGGGAATACACCAACCC
>NZ_JBHYIG010000104.1:0-1513 GCF_042740015.1 Streptomyces sp. NPDC059037 | reverse complement strand
GACCCTTTCTGTTTTTGTGGGGCGCGTTTTGTTTTAAACCCCCCGGGCCGCCCAACCGGGGTAACCCCGCGGGGGGGCCCGGGCCACAGGGCGCGGGCCCCCGCCTTCACATACCGCTCAGCCCTCAGCCGAGATCATGCATCCAGCCGTGCTGGTCCTTCGACGTACCCCGCTGAATGTCAAGGAGCGCCTCACGCAGCTTCATCGTGACCTCGCCAGGCTGGCCACCACTCTGCTCCCACTCCCCCGACCGGCACTTGACCGTCCCGACAGGAGTGATCACCGCGGCGGTGCCGCAGGCGAAGACCTCCGTCAGGGTGCCGTCCGAGGAGTCCGCCTGCCACTGGTCGATGGAGACCCGGGCCTCCTCCGACTCGTAGCCGAGGTCGCGGGCGACCGTGAGGAGCGAGTCGCGGGTGATGCCGGCGAGGAGGGAGCCCGTCAGCGTGGGGGTGACGATCTTGTTTCCGTACACGAAGTACAGGTTCATGCCGCCGAGCTCTTCGACCCACTTGTGCTCGACCGCGTCGAGGTACGCGACCTGGTCGCAGCCCTTCGCCGCCGCCTCGGCCTGCGCGAGCAGCGACGCCGCGTAGTTGCCGCCGGTCTTGGCGTCGCCCACGCCGCCGGGCACGGCGCGCACCCGGTCCTCGGACAGCCAGATCGAGACGGGCTTGACCCCGCCGGGGAAGTACGCGCCCGCGGGCGACGCGATGACGATGAACATGTACTCGTTGGCCGGCTTCACGCCCAGGCCGACCTCGGTCGCGATCATGAAGGGGCGCAGGTAGAGGGACTCCTCGCCGCCGTGCGCGGGCACCCAGTCCTTGTCCTGCCTGACCAGCGCGTCGCACGCCTCGATGAACGTCTCGACGGGCAGCTCCGGCATCGCGAGCCGGCGTGCGGAGGCCTGGAAGCGGCGGGCGTTGGCGTCGGGGCGGAAGGAGGCCACCGTGCCGTCGGGCTGACGGTAGGCCTTGAGGCCCTCGAAGATCTCCTGGGCGTAGTGCAGGACGTTCGTCGCCGGGTCGAGGGCGAGCGGGCCGTACGGAACGAGCTGGCCGTCGTGCCAGCCGCGGCCCTCCGTCCACTTGATCGTCACCATGTGATCGGTGAAGTGGCGGCCGAACCCGGGGTTGGCCAGGATCGCCTCGCGCTCCGCCGTGGACAGCGGGTTCGAGGAGGGCTTGAGCTCGATGGTCGGCGTCGTCGTCATGAGTGCTTCGTCCTTCACGGTGTGATGGTGACGGACCGCGCTCACGTCTGTACTTCCGGTACTAGGACGTCCGAGCTTCCCTGCATTCCGCGGCCCCACGTTCGATTATCGCTCGCGGGAACGGGTGGAAGGAACAGCGTGATTGCGGCCCAGGGGTCGATGGTGGCACCCGGAGCCGCATACGAGAAGCCGCCGGGTGTCCGATGTGGACCCGGCGGCGTGGCAGAGCTGGGGGGGGGGGGGACCGGGGCAGTGTAGTATTAACAAAAGAAACAAGCCCCCCACAATCAAAGTGTT
>NZ_JBHYIG010000103.1:0-28933 GCF_042740015.1 Streptomyces sp. NPDC059037 | reverse complement strand
TTTTGCCGGCGGGATATGAATTTTATATATTTCTTTTTATTCTTGTTCTTTTTTTGTGTGGGGGCGGGCGCCCGCGGGGCGCCCCCCCCGGGCCCCCGGGGAACTGCGCGACCAGCCACGACGCACCCGCAGGCAACGGACCGGCCCTGGCGCTACTCCCCGATCAACGCATCCACAAAAGCCTCGGGCTCAAACGGCGCAAGATCATCCGCACCCTCGCCAAGCCCCACCAACTTCACCGGCACACCCAGCTCCCGCTGGACCGCCACAACGATTCCGCCCTTGGCGGTGCCATCCAGCTTCGTCAGGACGATGCCGGTGATGTCGACGACCTCGGCGAAGACCCGTGCCTGCACCAGACCGTTCTGCCCGGTCGTGGCGTCGAGCACGAGCAGCACCTCGTCCAGCGGCGCGTGCTTCTCGACGACGCGCTTGACCTTGCCGAGCTCGTCCATCAGGCCCGTCTTGGTGTGCAGCCGGCCCGCGGTGTCGATGAGGACGACATCGGCGCCCTCGGCGATGCCTTCCTTGACCGCGTCGAAGGCGATCGACGCCGGGTCGCCGCCCTCCGGGCCGCGCACCGTGCGGGCGCCGACGCGCTCGCCCCAGGTCTGCAGCTGGTCCGCGGCGGCCGCGCGGAAGGTGTCCGCCGCGCCGAGGACGACCGAGCGGCCGTCGGCGACCAGGACGCGGGCGAGCTTGCCGGTGGTGGTGGTCTTGCCGGTGCCGTTGACGCCGACGACCATCACGATGCCGGGCGTCTCCAGGCCCGACTCGGTCTTCACGGCGCGGTCGAAGTCCGCGCCCTCACGCGTGCCGAGCAGCGCGATGAGCTCCTCGCGCAGCAGCGCGCGGAGCTCGTCCGGGGTGCGGGTGCCGAGCACCCGGACGCGCTCACGGAGCCGCTCGACCAGTTCCTGAGTGGGGGCGACGCCGACGTCGGCGGTGAGGAGCGTGTCCTCGATCTCCTCCCAGGTGTCCTCGTCCAGGTTGTCGCGGGAGAGGAGCGTGAGCAGCCCCTTGCCGAGCGCGTTCTGCGAGCGGGAGAGCCGGGTGCGCAGGCGGACCAGGCGTCCTGCGGTGGGCTCCGGGGTCTCGATCTCCGGGGCGGCCTCGGGGGCCTCCTCGGTGACCACCGGCGCCTCGGCTCCGGCGCCCGGGAGTTCCACCTCCTCGATCGTGCGGCGCGGTTCGTCGCGCGGCGTCTCGGCCTCGTCGCCAACCTGCGGTTCGGCGGGAGGGGCGGTGATGGTGGGCGTGGTCGACGGCGCCTGCGGCGGCAGCTGCTTCTTCTTGCGGCTGCCGATCACGAGCCCGCCGAGCGCGCCGATCACGACCACGGCGATGACTACAGCAAGGATGACGATTTCCATAACCCACCCAGTATCAGTCATGGGTGCAACCCGAGCCCAGGCTGTAGCTTCCTCCAAAGAACAAAGGCCCATAGAGGGCACTACTCGGACTAAAGTACGATGGAGCTCTCCGCATCAACGCGCGTAGAGTCCTTGCGATCACCCCCACGGACGGCTCGCAGCGTTGCGATCCGAGCGAGAGGCACGGAACCACCCCCATGAGCACCACCGCCGAAAACGAAGGCGCCCTGGAGACACGCGGCCTCGAGCCCGTCCCCGACTCCGAGCGCACCGGCAGGACCCGCGAGCTGTTCCCCACATGGGTCGCGGCCAACATCAGCGTCCTGCTGCTCACCATGGGCGCGGGCCTCATCGTGACCAATGGCCTCAACTTCTGGCAGGCCCTGGTCGTCGCCCTCGTGTCCCCGGTCCTCAGCTACGGCATGGTCGGGCTGATCTCCATCGCGGGCAAGCGCGGCGGCTCGCCGGGCATGACGCTCTCGCGCGCGGTCTTCGGCCAGCGCGGCAACCTCTTCCCGGGCTCCCTGATCTGGATCGCCCGCTGGGGCTGGGAGACGATCAACGCAGTCACGGGCGCGTACGCGATCATCGTCGTCCTGGACATCTGCTTCGGCGTGAAGTCCAGCACGTGGCTGACGGTCGTCACGCTGATCGCCTTCGTCGCCTGTACGTTCGTCATCAGTGGCCTCGGCCGCAAGGTGCTGCACATCTGCAACACCTGGGCGACGTACCTCTTCGGCGCGTTCAGCGTCCTCGTACTGATCTACCTCATCGCCAACACCCCGTGGTCGGACGTCTTCTCCGAGTCGGCGGGCTCCACCGCTGCGATGGTCGCGGGCGTCGGCGTGATCGCCGCCGGCGGCATCAGCTGGGTCCCCACCGGACCGGACTTCACCCGATACCTGCCGCGCACGGCCTCCAACAAGGCCCTGGTGGGCAACGCGATCGGTGGCGCCGGCATCGTCGTCGTACCGATGGTCCTGATGGGCGCCGTCATGGCGGTCAGCACGCCGTCCCTGTCGTCGGCCGCCGACCCGGTCTCCTTCCTCGGCGAGCTGCTTCCGACGTGGATCGCGGTGCCGTACCTGGTGATGGCCCTGATCGGCATGCTCCTGATCAACTCGATGTCGATGTACTCCGCGGGCTTCACCGCGATGACGCTCGGCATCAAGGTCCCGCGCACCTGGGCGGTGAGCATCAACGCCATCATCAGCCTGATCTTCGGCTACCTGCTGATGAACGTGGCCAGCAGCTTCATGGGTTCGTTCATCTCCTTCCTGACGCTGCTCGCGGTCGCGTTCTCCGCCTGGATCGGCGTCTTCGGCGTCGACATGCTGCGCCGCACGACGTACGACGGCGAGGCGCTGATGGACACCAAGCGCACCAGCGCCTACTGGTACAAGGCCGGCTTCGCCTGGCAGGCCATGACCGCGTGGGCGATCGCCCTGGTGATGGGTCTGCTCTTCACGAAGGTCGACTGGTTCAGCGGCCCGCTCGCCACGTCCTGGGTCGGCCGCAACGGCCTCGGCTGGCTGGCCACGATCGTCATCGCGGCCGTCCTGTACGCGGTCCTTCCGCGCACCCCGGCCGTCGAGACCCCCGGCGGCAAGGGCGACGACACCGAGCTGGTCACCGCCTGATCCGGAGCAACTCCCGCCGGACACTGTTCATCTGACACCACGTCAACTAACGTCCTCCTTCGCCGCCCATGGTGAAGGGGGACGTTCCGTATGCCCGTCACAGTCGTCCGTTTCAACCTCGTCGATCCCGCGGCCACACCCGGCTCGCTGAGCGAACGCTACAAAGCCGCCCTGGAGATGGCCGCGTACGCGGATGACCGGGGCATCTCCACCGTGCAGACCGAGGAGCACCACGGCGTCGGCAACAACTGGCTGCCCTCGCCCTTCACGTTCGCGGGCGCGGTGTTCGGCGCGACCCGGCGCATCGCCGTGACGGTCTCCGCGATCATCGGCCCGCTGCACGATCCGCTGCGGCTCGCCGAGGACATCGCCGTACTCGATCTGCTGAGCGGTGGGCGCCTGGTGACGGTGGCGGGGATCGGCTACCGGCCCGAGGAGTACGCGGCGTTCGGCGTCGAATGGAAGCGGCGCGGCAGGCTCCAGGACGAGCTGCTCGAAACGCTGCTGCAGGCCTGGACCGGCGAACCCTTCGAGTTCCGCGGCCGCACCGTGCGCGTCACCCCGCGTCCGCACACCCAGCCGCACCCGCTGCTCCTGGTCGGCGGCTCCTCCCAGGCGGCGGCCCGGCGCGCGGCCCGGCTCGGCCTGCCGTTCTTCCCGAGCGCCCATCTGCCGGACCTGGAGGCGTACTACAACGAACGCCTCGCCGAGTACGGCACCGAGGGCTGGACGATGATGCCCGCCGCCGAGACCCCGCTCCTGCACATCGCCGACGACCCGGACCGCACCTGGGCCGAGCACGGCAAGCACTTCCTGCACGAGGCGCGCACCTACGCCTCCTGGCAGTCCAAGGACATCCGCTCGGCGGTGAAGTCCGCCGCCACGACGGTGGACGAGCTGCGCGCCGAGGGCGTCTACCGCGTCCTCACGCCCGACGAGTGCGTGGCGTACGTGCAGGGCGGCGCCGCCAATCTCGTACTGCATCCGCTGTCCGGCGGGATGCCGGTCGACGAGGGATGGCGCAGCCTGCACCACTTCTGCGAAAACGTACTGCCCCGGCTCAAGGAATAGGTCCTTGAACCGGGGCAGCTTCCTCAGAGGAGGGGCAGCGGGGATTAGCCCATCTCCTCCAGGGTCTTGCCCTTCGTCTCCTTGACGAACTTCATGACGAAGGGGATCGAGAGCGCGGCGAAGGCGCCGTAGATGATGTACGAGCCGGTCAGGCTCCACTCGGACATGCTCGGGAACGTCTTGGTGATCGCGAAGTTGGCGAGCCACTGGGCGGACGCCGCGACACCGAGGGCGGCGGCGCGGATCCGGTTCGGGAAGATCTCGCCGAGCAGCACCCAGACCACCACGCCCCAGGAGAGGGCGAAGAAGAGCACGAACAGGTTGGCGGCGATGATCGCGGTCAGACCCTGTGCGTCCGGCAGCGAGACGGTGTCGCCGGAGCCGGTCCGGTACGAGAACGCCCAGGCCATGGTGAACAGCGCGAGAGCCATGCCGGCGGAGCCGATCAGGGCCAGCGGCTTGCGGCCGATCCGGTCGACGAAGATCATCGCGATGACCGTGCCGACGATGTTCACGATCGACGTCTCGAACGAGTACAGGAACGAGCTGCTCGGGTCGTGCCCGATCGACTGCCACAGCTGGTTCGAGTAGTAGAAGATCACGTTGATGCCGACGAGCTGCTGGAACACCGAGAGCCCGATGCCGACCCAGACGATCGGCAGGAAGCCGACCTTGCCGAGCAGGTCCTTGAACGAGGGCTTGTGCTCGCTCACCAGACCGTGGTGGATCTCGGCGACGCGCGCGTCCAGGTCGATCTTGTGGCCCTCGACCTCGCCGAGCACCTTCTTGGCCTCGACGTCACGGCCGACCTGGACCAGGAAGCGCGGCGACTCGGGGATGACGAAGGAGAGCAGACCGTAGAGGACGGCCGGGATGACCATGACGCCGAGCATCAGCTGCCAGGCCTCAAGGCCCATCAGCTCACCGCGCTGGTCGTCGTCCGCCAGCTTCAGAATGCCGTAGTTGACCAGCTGCGAGACGGCGATGCCGATGACGATCGCGGCCTGCTGGAAGGAGGCGAGGCGGCCTCGGTACGCGGGCGGGGCGACCTCGGCGATGTAGGCCGGGCCGATGACGGAGGCCATGCCGATGCCGATGCCGCCGATGAAGCGCCACATCGTCAGGTCCCAGGCCGCGAACGGCAGGGCGGAACCGACGGCGCTCGCCGCGAAGAGGACGGCGGCGATCTGCATGCAGCGGATGCGGCCGATGCGGTCGGCGATGCGTCCGGCGACCGCGGCACCGACGGCGCAGCCGAGCAGCGCGGTGGCGATGATCCAGCCGAGCGTGTTCGCGTCGACGTCGAATCGGTCCTGGATGGCGACGGTCGCGCCGTTGATCACCGAGCTGTCGTAGCCGAAGAGGAAGCCACCCATCGCGGCTGCCGCCGTGATGAAGATGACGTGGCCGAGATGGTCCGGCTTGGCCTCTCTGCCTTCGGGCTGCGGCGCCTTCGTTGTGCTGGTCACATGGACTCCTCGGGCCACCGGCTGCATTGCCGGGGGTGGGGGCGAGCACTTCAAGTGGCGCACAACTTCACGCCGCCCACCACCTGAAGGTAAAAGCAACGTTGCAGAGACTATGCCTTCAAGTTTCGAAGTCAATACCTGGGTTCCTGTGAATTTCAGGCACGCGTGAGGTGAGGTTCGTTCAAGTCTTGAAGTAGTGACGACCTGGTGAAGAGAGTGCGCAGCGGGCTAGCGAAGCCGCTGGCTGATCACCTTGGATACGCCGTCGCCCTGCATGGACACGCCGTACAGCGCGTCCGCGACCTCCATCGTCCGCTTCTGGTGCGTGATCACGATGAGCTGCGAGGCCTCCTGCAGCTCCTCCATGATGCGGATGAGGCGCTGCAGGTTGGTGTCGTCGAGCGCGGCCTCGACCTCGTCCATCACATAGAAGGGACTCGGCCGCGCCTTGAAGATCGAAACGAGCAGCGCCACGGCGGTCAGCGACCGCTCACCACCGGAAAGCAGCGAGAGCCGCTTGACCTTCTTGCCCGGCGGCCGCGCCTCGACATCGACACCGGTGGCGAGCATGTTGTCGGGATCGGTGAGGATCAGCCGTCCCTCACCGCCCGGGAAGAGGCGCGAGAAGACCCCTTCGAACTCCCGGGCCGTGTCCCGGTAGGCCTCGGTGAAGACCTGCTCGACGCGCTCGTCGACCTCCTTCACCACCTGCAGCAGATCGGTCCGCGTCTTCTTCAGGTCCTCGAGCTGCTCGCTCAGGAACTTATGGCGTTCCTCCAACGCCGCGAACTCCTCGAGCGCCAGCGGGTTCACCTTCCCGAGCTGCTGATACGCCCGTTCGGCTGACTTCAGCCGCTTCTCCTGCTCGCCCCGGACGTACGGAACGGGCTTGTTGCGCGGGTGCTCCGGGTCATCGGGCAGCTCCTCGCCCTCGGCGGGCGGCGACGGCGGCACGAGCTGGTCGGGGCCGTAGTCGGCGACGAGGCCCGCCGGCTCGACGCCGAGCTCCTCGAGCGCCTTGGCCTCCAGCTGCTCGATCCGCATCCGCTTCTCGGCGCCGAGCACCTCGCCCCGGTGCACCGAGTCCGTCAGCTTGTCCAGCTCGGCCTTGAGATCACGGCCTTGGTTCCGCTCGGCGACGAGGTCCCGCTCCCGGACCTCCTTGGCGCGCTCGGCGGCACCGCGCTCCGCATCGGCCCGTGCGAGAGAGACCTCGACGTGCGCGAGCAGCTGCCGGGCACCGCGCGCGACGGCGTCGGCGACGGCCGCCTCGTGCCGCATCCGGGCCTTGCGCTGCTCGGCACGCGCGCGTGCCTCGCGTTCGCCGCGCGCGGCCCGGTCGAGCGAATCGGCCCGGCCCGCAAGCCCCTTGACCCGCTCCTCATGGGTACGGACCTGAAGCCTGGCCTCCATCTCGGTCTGCCGGGCATTGGCCCCGTCGGCGGCGAGCCGATCGCGCACGGCGGTGTCGGGCTCCTCCTCGGCCGGCGCCTCCTCGGCGACGAGCAGCCGTTCGGCCAGCTCCTCGGCCTCCTCGACCGCCTTGTCCAGCGCGTCCTGCGCCTTGGCCGCGGCGGCGGCACTGCGCTCGGCCTCACCGGCGGCGCCGCGCGCCTGCCCGGCGAGCGCGCCGAGCTGCTGGGCCACGGCCGACTTCTCCCGGTCGGCGGCGCGCCTGCGCTCGCCCAACTCCTCGACGAGCGCGGCCACTTCCTTACGCCGCTGACCCGCGAGGTGCTGTTCATCGGCGAGCCGCTCGCAGGCCGTGCCGAGCTCGGCGAGTTCGGCCGCGGCCTCGTCGACGGATGCCTGCACCTCCAGGAGACTGGGCGCCCCCGCGGACCCGCCCTGCGCGAAGTGCGCCCCGAGCAGGTCACCTTCGGTGGTCACCGCGGTCAACTCGGGCCGCGCGTAGACGAGATCCTCGGCGTCCTCAAGCGTCCCCACCGCCACCACGCCCCGCAGCAGCCGTCGCACGGCGGGCATCAACTCATCGGGGCCGCGCACCAGTTCGGCGACGAAGGGCGGACCTTGGGCGGCTACGGACCGAGCACCATCGGGGCCGCCGCCGGACTGAGCGGACAGCGCCTGCGCTCGGGCGCCGCCACCTGGGGCCTCCGGCCCACGCCGCCCCGCGCCCCCCGACTCCACGCCGCCCGACCCCGCGCCGCCCGACCTCGCGCCGCCCGACCTCGCGCCGCCCGACCCCGCGCCGCCCGACCCCGCGCCGCCCGACCCCGCAGCATCCGACCGGACGCCGGTCGACCGGACGCCACCACCCAGCGCCTCCGCACTGCCTCCGTCGACCTGCGCACCGCCACCGGGCACCTCAGCACCACGCGGGCCCGCACCGCCCGACTCCACACCACCCAACCCGACGCCCTCACCAAGCGCCTCCGCACTGCCTCCGTCGACCTGCGCACCGCCACCGGGCACCTCAGCACCACGCCGACCCACACCACCCGACTCCACACCACCCAACCCGACGCCCTCACCAAGCGCCTCCGCACTGCCACCACCGGCCCGCGCACCGCCGCCGGACACCTCCGCGCCACGCCGACCCGCACCGCCCGACTCCGCGCCGCGCGCGCCCGCCGAGCCGCCGTGTCCTGCGTCCCACGCGTCCGGCGCCCCCGCCAGCAACAGCGCGGCCCGCCCGCCGTCCTGCTTCCGCAGCAGCCGGATCGCCTCCGCCGCCGATGCGGGGGTGCTCACCGCGATGGCGTCCGCCGCGGCACCGAACGCCGCGGCGACCGCGACCTCGTACCCCGGAGCGATCGTGAGCAGCTCGGCCGCGGGCCCCAGAAGCCCGGCGATCCGGTCCTTGGCGGCGAGCAGCGCTCCCGTGCCGTCCTTGCGGCGAAGCCCGAGCGCGAGCGCGTCGTGCCGGGCGGCGACCGCGGCCCGCTTACGCTCGGCAGCGGTGGCCGCCTCCCGCGCGGCGGTGAGCGCGGCCTCCGCGTCGGCGAGGGAACGCTTCGCCTCGTCGTGCCGCCCGGCGAGCTCCGCGTCCCCGGCGTCGAGCCCGTCGACCTCCGCCTTGAGCTGCTCGTACTCCTCCTGGGCGGCGACGGCGCGCTCCCCCGCCTCGTCACGGGCCACGGCGAGCCGGTCGATCTCGGCCTGCGCGGAGCCCGCCCGTGAACGCGCCGCGTTGACCTGGCCGTTCAGCCGCGCGAGCCCCTCGCGCCGGTCCGCGATGGCCCGCGCCACGTCCTTGAGGCGACGCTCCTCGACCGCCAACTCCCGCTCAAGATCGGCACGGTGGCCGACCGTGTCCTCAAGCGCGTGCTCGGCGGCTTCGAGAGCCGCCTCCAGCTCCGCCTCCTGCTCGCGGATCCGCGCGGCCTCGCGCTCCATGTCCTCGGGGTCGCGGCCACGGCGCTCCTCCGGCGGGGCGGCGGTCGCGCTCTTGACCCGGGCGTCGGCGAGGGAGACCGTGCCGCGCACCCGCTCGGCCAGCTGCGACAGCTCGTACCACGTCTGCTGCGCCTGCTGCAGCCGCGGTGTGAGACGCCGCACCTCGTCCTCGAGCTCGGCCTCCCGCTGCAGCGCCTTCTTCAGCTCGGCCTCGGCGGCGTCCTTGCGCTGCTTGAGCGCGGCCTCGTCCGCCACTTCGGTCTGCAGCGCCGCTCTGAGTCGTACGAGATCGTCGGCGAGGAGCCGGAGGCGGGCATCGCGCAGATCGGCCTGGATGACGGCGGCCCGCCGGGCGACGGCTGCCTGCCGGCCCAGGGGCTTGAGCTGGCGCCGCAGTTCGTCGGTGAGGTCCTGGACGCGGGCGAGGTTGGCCTGCATCGCGTCGAGCTTGCGCAGCGCCTTCTCTTTGCGCTTGCGGTGCTTGAGGACGCCGGCGGCCTCCTCGATGAAGGCGCGGCGCCCCATCGGGTCGGCGTGCAGCACCCCGTCGAGCTGGCCCTGCCCGACGATGACGTGCATCTCGCGGCCGATGCCCGAGTCGGAGAGCAGCTCCTGGATGTCGAGGAGCCGGCAGGTGTCCCCGTTGATCTGGTACTCGCTGCCGCCGTTGCGGAACATGATCCGCGTGATGGTGACTTCCGCGTACTCGATGGGAAGCGCACCGTCGGAGTTGTCGATGGTGAGGGACACCTCGGCCCGGCCCAGCGGCGGCCGCCCGGTGGTGCCGGCGAAGATGACGTCCTCCATCTTGCCGCCGCGCAGCGACTTGGCACCCTGCTCGCCCATCACCCAGCTGAGCGCGTCCACGACATTGGACTTGCCGGAGCCGTTGGGTCCGACGACGCAGGTGATGCCCGGCTCGAACTTCAGCGTCGTGGCCGACGCGAAGGATTTGAAACCGCGCAGGGTGAGGGCCTTGAGGTGCACGCCGCTGGACTCTACCTTTCACTGACCGTTTCACCCATGAAGATGCAGGGCACATCAGACGGTAAAGGAATCGGGCGACACGGGGGCAAGAAAGAAGGGACGCCGAAGCGTCCCTTGCAGATCTGGACAATCGATCTGGACAAGCGGCTGACATGGGCAGCCCGACCACGTGCGTTAGCAGGCAACTCACAAGGCGGAAAGCGCGTGACGCACAATGATCATTACGCCAATGATCGTTACGCAGCACCTTGCGAGGACAGACGCCTTTACTGAGGTGGCAGTGGTCAGGTGAGCGCAGGCTCCGCCTGGGGTACGTCGATGCTCTCCAGGAGCGATTCGTGAGAAGCGGCAGCCGCGAGCGCGTCGTTCTCGGCCTGGATCTTCACGAGCTCAGATTCCAGGTCCTGGACGCGCTGCTGGAGCCGTCGCATCTCGGCGAGAAGTCGCGGGTCGGAACCGCCGACGTAACCGAGAAGCGCCTTTGCCATGATGGATGGTCCTCCACAATGAGTGACCGACCGAAGCGGTGTGGGTCGTGAGGGAATCGCACCCGCGGTGCTTGGCACTCGTTGTTCCTGCTGGTCTTGCTGGCCGTTCTCACATGCCAAACAGCTAAGGTGCGCGGGGCTTCCAGAGTCTCACCAAAAAGTTTGACGGTCAACACGATCACGCCCCGTATTGGCGGGCAACCCGGGGGCGTCGCGCCGTCAAAACTGCGGCGCTGCCTCTGCTGCGGGGCCCTGGGGGCGTGTCGATCATCCTTACCTGCGGAGCCTGCCACGGCAAGGGGTTCTTGGCAACCACCAGGTCTTTCCTGCCCGAGGCAGTTGCCTTGGGCACTCCTGTGCGGGCCCGCACTTCCAGTCTCCGTCAGCGAATCGCGAACGTCTCGTAGACGCCGCGCGGGGTGTCCCAGATCTCAGTGACTCCGTCGACACGGCCGGGAGTGTCGCCGTCCCGCAGCCAGTCGAGCAGCTCCTGGGCGCCCGCTCGCGGACCCTCGGCGACCACTTGTACGCGACCGTCCTCCAAATTGAGAGCAAAACCACTCAGGCCGCCGATCTCCAGCGCCCTCGCCCGCGTGAACCAGCGGAAACCCACGCCCTGCACCCGGCCGCGCACCCAGGCGGTGAGTCTGACTTCTTCGTTCATGGGTGCACGCTAACCGGCCAATTGCTCTCGGAGCACTTCGCCCCCATGCGCCATCGCGTACAGTCCCGACTCGATGAGCCTCACTCGTATGGGTGAGTCACGTTGACCGCTAGGACGAGGAAGGCCAGAGATGGGACGCCACCGACGCTCCGGCGCAGGGGGAGCCGCCACCGGCCGCGCCACTGGGGCCCCCGCCCCGTACGCCGACGACTACGCGGGCGCCCCCGAGCCCCGCACCGCCGCCGTGTCGCACCGCCGCAAGGGCCGTGTCGCCGCACCGGTGCGCACCGGCCTGCTCGGCGTGTCCGCCGCCGTCGCGATGGGCGCCGTGGCGATCGCCTCCGGCCTGGTCCCCGGCTCCGACAACTACTCGCTTGGCGGAGGCGGCGACTCCAACAAGGTGCGTTCCGCGAGTTCCCCCACCGGTGTGGCCCCGCAGGGCGGCGCGGACACCGATGCCGACGCCGGCCGCGAGTCGGCCGCGCCGAGCCGCGGCACGGACCGCACCGAGGCACCGGACCCGTCCCCCTCGCAGTCCACCGAGACGCCCTCGCGGAAGCCGTCCGAGAAGCCCTCGTCCCAGGCACCGAAGCCCAAGCCGGAGCCGGAAGAGAAGACGAAGGCGCCGAGCCCCTCGCGCACCGCCCCGCAGAAGCCGAAGGCGCCGCCGGCGCCGGCGCCGAGCTCGAAGTCGCCGTCCTCGGAGGCCACGGCCGAGGCCGAGGTACTCACCCTCGTCAATGAGGAGCGGGCCAAGGTGGGCTGCTCCCCCGTGCGCGCGGACGCCTCGCTGGCCTCGCTGGCCGGTGACTTCAGCTCGGACATGGCCACCCGCGACTTCTTCGACCACACCGACCTGGACGGCGCGACCCCGTGGGACCGCGCAGAGAAGGCCGGGATAGCGAATCTGGGCGGCGAGAACATCGCGCGCGGCCAGGCCAACGCCCAGTCCGTGATGGACGCCTGGATGAACAGCTCCGGCCACCGCGCCAACATCCTCAACTGCGACTACAAGACCCTGGGCGTCGGTGCGCACTTCGCGCCGGGCGGCCCGTGGTGGACGCAGGACTTCGGCTTCTAGGACGAGCCCGCGCCCGATCCGAAGCGCTAACTTTTAGTTAGCGCGACCCGTGACTCAGCGCTGTGCGCGAGTATGCTGTCCGCATGGAAGCGACCACCCGGACCGAAGACGCCCCGACCCCGGACCTGGCGTACGACGTGTTCTCCAGGCAGTGCCCCTCGCGCGGCACGCTGGAGCACGTCACGGGACGGTGGGGCGCGCTCACCCTGGGCGCGCTGTACGACGGCACGTTCCGTTTCAACGAACTGCGCCGCCGTGTCGACGGCGTGAGCGAGAAGATGCTGTCCCAGACGCTGCACGCGCTGGAGCGCGACGGCCTGGTGCACCGCGAGGCTCAGCCCACCAACCCGCCCCGCGTGGACTATGAACTCACCCCGCTGGGACGGGAGTTCGCGCAGCGCCTGATGACCCTCGTGCACTACATGGAGGGCCGGATGGACGACGTACTGGTGGCGCGGGAGCGTTACGACGCGGAGCGCGGCCGGCGCTGACAGCGCGGGCAGAAGTAACTGGAGCGGTTCATCCAAGGGCGTCGGCGCATGGCCGTGCCACAGCGGCGGCACGGCTCGTCCTCACGGCCGTAGGCATCGAGCGACCGCTCGAAGTAGCCGGACTCGCCGTTCACATTCACGTACAGGCTGTCGAAGCTGGTGCCGCCGACGGCGAGCGCCGCGTTCATCACATCCCGTACGTGGCCCAGGAGTTCGGCCGTGCGCGGCCGCGTGAACGTGGCGGTGGGGCGTTCGTAGTGCAGCTTCGCGCGCCAAAGCGCCTCGTCCGCATAGATGTTGCCGACTCCGCTGATCAACGACTGGTCGAGGAGGGCGCGTTTGATCGTCGTACGACGTCGGCGCAGCGCGTCGTGGAAGGCCGCGTCGTCGAAGAGCGGGTCCAGCGGGTCGCGGGCGATGTGCGCGATGACGTCCGGGAGTCCGTCCGGGGTGTTCTCGTGCAGCGAGAGCCCGCCGAAAGTGCGCTGGTCGACGAAGCGCAGCTCGGTGCCGAGGGTGTCCGCGAAGCCCATCCGGATCCTCAAGTGCTTCTCGTCCGGGGCCTCTTGGGGCTGGACGAGCAGCTGCCCGCTCATGCCGAGATGGGCGAGGATCGAGGTGCCGCTGTCTTCCAGGGGCAGCCAGAGATACTTGCCGCGCCGCATCGCCGTACCGACGCGCTGCCCCTTGAGCCGGAGCGCGAAGTCCGCTCCGCCCGCGAGATGCCGCCGCACGGCACGCGGGTGCAGCACCTCGACCTCGGTGACGGTGCGATGAGCCACCCAACGCTCAAGGCCGCGCCGGACGACTTCGACTTCGGGCAGCTCGGGCATGACGCTTGTCCACTTCGGGATAACGGGCGGGTGAGCGGGAAAAAGCTGGTGCCGGCCGCCCAAGAGGCGGCCGGCACCAAAAACGGTGGAACAGCGGTCAGACGGAGGGTGCGTCCGCAACCCCGTCAGCCGAGGCGGCAGCCGCCTCCGCAGCCTTGATCCGCTCATCCGCGGCAGCGCGAATCTCGCGCCACGCGGACTCCGCGGCCTGCTGCTCCGCTTCCTTTTTGCTGCGGCCGGTGCCGGTGCCGTACGAGACGCCTCCGACGCGGGCGGCAGCAGTAAAGGTCTTCTCGTGGTCCGGGCCGCTCTCCGTGACGAGGTACTCGGGCACGCCGAGGCTCTCGGTCGCGGTGAGCTCCTGGAGGCTGGTTTTCCAGTCCAGGCCCGCGCCCAGGTTCGAGGACTTCTCGATCAGCGGGTCGAAGAGCCGGTGCACCAGCTCGCCCGCCGCGTCCAGACCCTGGTCCAGATAGACCGCACCGATCACCGCTTCAAGGGTGTCGGCGAGGATGGATGCCTTGTCCCGGCCACCCGTGCCCTCTTCGCCCCGGCCGAGCCGGATGAAGGAGCCGAGGTCGAGGCCGCGACTGACCTCCGCAAGCGCACGCGAATTGACCACCGCGGCCCGCAACTTGGCCAGCTGGCCTTCGGGCAGGTCGGGGTGGGTGCGATAGAGCGTGTCCGTGACGACGAGGCCGAGCACCGAGTCCCCGAGGAACTCGAGCCGCTCGTTCGTCGGCAGGCCGCCGTTCTCGTACGCGTACGAACGGTGGGTCAGCGCACGCACCAGAAGGGCGGACTCGAGTTGGTACCCGAGCCGCCCTTCCAAAAGCGTGTGGGACGAGGCCGTGTTCTCCGCCTGCTTCTTGGCGTTTTCCGCCTTGGCGTCATCCGCCATTTTGTGGCTAGACACGGTGCCTCTCACCAGCCGCTCAGACCTCGAGGACCTGGCGCTTGTTGTACGTGCCGCAGCTCGGGCACGCGATGTGCTGCAGCTTCGGCTCCTGGCAACGCTCACACGAAACCAGGGTGGGGACCGCAGCCTTCCACTGCGACCGGCGGTGGCGCGTGTTGCTGCGCGACATCTTCCGCTTCGGAACAGCCACGGCTACTTCTCCTGCTTCTCGTCGACGCCAGCTTCGGCGCCGCTCATCTCGTCCTTCTCGCCGTCCTGGATGGTCCCGGCGAGTCCCTGCAGTGCCGCCCAACGGATGTCGACGGCGTCATGGTGGTGGTCCGGGTCGTCCGCGAGCCGCGCTCCGCACTGGGAACACAGGCCCGGACAGTCGTCCTGGCACACCGGCTGCATCGGCAGTGCGAGCACCACCGCATCACGCAGCACAGGCTCGAGGTCGAACATGCCGTCCTCGAGATAGAGCCTGTCCTCATCTTCCTCGGCGTCGTCGGCCGGTTCCGCGGTGCGGCTCCGGTCGTCGGCGTCAGGGTACGAGAACATCTCCTGGAAATCCGCGTCGACCTCAAGCGTCAGCGGCTCCAGACACCTTACGCACTCCCCCTCGGCCGATGCACGGGCGGTGCCTGTGACAAGCACCCCTTCCATGACCGACTCCAGGCGGATCTTCAGCTCGACCGGGGCGCCCTGCGGCACTCCGATGACCCCTTCGATGCCGAAGGTCGCCGGCGAACCGGGGGCCTCGACGGAACGGGTCAGCCGCTGCAGCGCACCGGGACGCCGACCCAGCTCGTGTGTGTCGAACACGAGAGGGTTGCGGTGGTCAAGGCGAGCACTCAGGGCTTTTCCTGCTTTCAGATCCTGGAAGTTCAAGGAGGCCACCCCGCCATGAGTGAGAACTAGGTGCTCTCTCACAAGCCGGGCAGCCTGGATCGCGGACGTACGCGCGACCGAAGAGCCAGGATACTGGACCATTCGCTCTCGGCCCAATCCGGTACTAGCGACCCTGTTCGTACTGGCGCAGCTGCTCCGCGGTGATCATGCCGGTGTCGAAGAGGCTGGCCTCCTCCAGCGCCGCGGGAGCCTCGTAGTGAGGCTGCTCGTAGCCCTGCTGCTGGTAGCCGTACGGATCCTGCTGCTGGTAGCCGTAGGGGTCCTGCTGGGCGTACTGCTGCTGGTACGTGTACTGGTCCTGCTGCTGGTACGCGTAGGGGTCCGGCTCCTGCTGGGCGGCCGGGGCGTAGGGCTGCTGTGCCGGGATCTGGGGGGCCGCAGGGGGCTGCTGCGGGGCGGCGGGCGCTGCGGCGGCCATGGGTCCCGCGAGGTCCGCCAGGTACTCGGCGTCGGTGGTGTGCGCCTGGGAGGAGCCGTCGCCCTGGGCCAGGCCCGCGAGGTCGTCGGCGGGGGCCCTGCCGTGCAGTGTCTGGCGGCCGCGGCCGACCGCCTCCAGGGTCTTGGCCAGGACCGCCTCGAAGGCGCCGAGCTTGGCGTCCACGTACGCGTCGGCGTCCCGGCGCAGCGTCTCCGGGTCGTGGCTGCGCTCCGGGGCGTCCTCGTCCTCGTAACCCTGCTCGTCGAGGCCGGGTCCCGTGCCGAGGAGCTTCTCGCGGCCGCGGCCGACCGAGCCGAGGGTCTTGGTGAGGACGACCTCGAAGTTGGCGAGCTTGCTGTCCACGTAGTCGTCGGCCTCGACGCGGACCTCTTCGGCGGCCTGGCGGGCCTCGGCGAGGATGCGGGCCGCCTCGCCCTGGGAGTTGCGGGCGACCTCCGTGTCGGAGATCAGCGAGCCGCGTTCGGCGTGCGCGGTCTCGATGATCCGCTCGGCCTCCTGGCGGGCCTGCTCGACCAGCTGCTCACGGCCGCCGATCAGCTCCTGGGCCTGGGCGAGGGAGCCGGGCAAGGCCTGGCGCACCTCTTCGAGCATCGAGAGCAGATCGGCGCGATTGACCACGCACGAGGCCGACATGGGCATGGAACGGGCGCTGCCGATCGCCTCGACGATCTCGTCGATCTTCTTCTGCACGTCCACCGTGTGCTCGCCACTCTCTACAGCTCGTTGGGAGACGGACGGGAAGACTGTAGCCCCTGATCAGCCTTTGGCGAGGCGCTTGTTGAGGGCTTCGAACACCAGCGGGGGCACCAGGTGCGCGACGTCGCCGCCCCACGCCGCGACCTCCTTGACGAGCGAGGAGGACAGGAAGCTGTAGGTGGGGTTGGTGGGCACGAAGAGGGTCTCGACGCCCGAGAGGCCGTTGTTCATCTGGGCCATCTGCAGTTCGTAGTCGAAGTCGCTGACCGCGCGCAGGCCCTTGACGATGGCCGGGATGTCGCGCTGCTTGCAGAAGTCGACGAGGAGGCCGTGGAAGGACTCGACCTCGACGTTCCCGAAGTCGGCGGTGACCTCACGGATCATCTCGATCCGCTCCTCGACGGAGAAGAGGCCCTTCTTCGACTGATTGATCATCACCGCGACGTGCACCACGTCGTACAGCTTGGAGGCGCGGGCGATGATGTCGAGGTGTCCATTGGTGATGGGGTCGAATGACCCCGGACAGACGGCGCGGCGCAACTGAAGTCCCTCGCTCTCCGGTCCGGTCATGGCGCGATCACTGAGTCGTCGCACGTAGAGGCGGCGCGACCGTACCAAAACGTGCCTTCGCCGTAGCGACGGGACCTCAGCGCTTCGAAACCGTCGGGCCAGCTGAATTCTCCGCCTCTGGTACTGCGTTCAACGGTGACGAGCGCGTCGTCCGTGAGCCAGCTTTCCGCGCGGAGTGTGAGCAGGATCTCGCGAAGATCGTCATCGGTGACCGCGTACGGCGGGTCGAGAAACACCAGGTCGTACGGGGCGCTGGGGGTGCCGCCCTGGACGATCTGGGCCGCTTTGCCCGCCCTCACCTCGGCGCCGGGCAGGCCGAGCGCCTTCACGTTCTCCCTGATGGTGCGCACCGCGCGGGCGTCCGTCTCGACGAGCAGGGTGTGGGCGGCGCCGCGGGAGAGCGCTTCGAGGCCGACGGCGCCGGACCCGGCGTACAGGTCGAGGACGCGTGCGCCGTCGAGCGTGCCCTGGAAGGCCTGCCAGGTGGAGAACAGGCCCTCGCGCGCGCGGTCCGACGTGGGCCGTGTGCCGTTTCCTGGCGGGACGGCGAGGCGGCGTCCGCCGGCCGTACCGGCGATCACGCGGGTCATCTGAGTCCTTGTCGGTGTACGTACGGGATGGTGCCGTCCCAGTGTCTCAGCCGACGCCCCATGACCGCCGCTCAGCCCTTGTCGAGGTACTGCTCGCGCTCGGCGTCGAGCAGGGCGTCGAGTGCGGTGCGCAGCGCGGGCAGGTGCTCCAGGTCCGGGTCCTTGGAGACGACCGAGGCGGCCTCCTCGCGGGCCTCGGCGATGATCTCCTCGTCCTCGATGACGGCGAGCATGCGCAGGCTGGAGCGGACACCGGACTGCGCCTGGCCGAGGACGTCGCCCTCGCGGCGCTGCTCCAGGTCGATGCGGGAGAGCTCGAAGCCGTCGAGCGTCGAGGCGACGGCGCCCAGGCGGGCGCGGGCGGGGCTCGCCTCGGGCATGTCGGTGACCAGGAGGCACAGGCCCGGGGCCGAGCCTCGGCCGACGCGGCCGCGCAGCTGGTGCAGCTGGGAGACGCCGAAGCGGTCCGCGTCCATGATCACCATGGCGGTCGCGTTCGGGACGTTGACCCCGACCTCGATGACCGTCGTGGCGACCAGGACCTGGGTCTCGCCCGCGGCGAAGCGGCGCATCACCGCGTCCTTGTCGTCGGGCTGCATCCTGCCGTGCAGGATCTCGACCTTGAGGCCTTGGAGGGGTCCTTGGGAGAGCTGCTCGGCGACCTCGATGACGGCGAGCGGGGGCCGCTTCTCCGCCTCGTCCTCGGCCCACTTCTTCTTGGCGCTCTTCTTGTCGTCCTCCTCGTCGCCGATGCGCGGGCAGACCACGTACGCCTGGTGGCCGTTCTCCACCTCCTCGCGCACGCGCTCCCACGCGCGGGCGAGGAAGTGGGGCTTCTCCTCGGCGGGGACGACATGGCTGGCGATCGGCGAGCGGCCCGCGGGGAGCTGGTCGAGGACCGAGGTCTCCAGGTCGCCGAAGACCGTCATCGCGACCGTGCGCGGAATGGGCGTGGCCGTCATGACCAGGAGGTGCGGGGGCTGCTTGCCCTTGCCGCGCAGGGCGTCGCGCTGCTCGACCCCGAAGCGGTGCTGTTCGTCGACGACGACCAGGCCCAGGTCGTGGAACTGGACCTTGTCCTCGATCAGCGCGTGCGTGCCGATGACGATGCCGGCCTCTCCGGTGACCAGGTCGAGCAGCGCCTGGCGACGCGCGGCGGCGCCCATGGAGCCGGTGAGCAGCGTGACCTTGGTGGCCTGCTCGGAGCCGCCCAGCATGCCGCCCTCGGCCAGCTCGCCCATCATCTCGACGATCGAGCGGTGGTGCTGCTGGGCGAGCACTTCGGTGGGCGCGAGCATCGCGGCCTGACCGCCCGCGTCGACGACGGCGAGCATGGCGCGCAGGGCGACCATCGTCTTGCCGGACCCCACCTCTCCCTGGAGCAGGCGGTGCATCGGGTGCTCGGTCGCCAGGTCGTCGAAGATCTCCTTGGAGACCTTCTCCTGGCCTTCGGTGAGCGTGAAGGGCAGCTTGGCGTCGAAGGCGTCGAGCAGGCCGCCCTCGCTGGGCTTCCGGGCCACCGCGGGCAGTTGCGCGTCCGCGTACCGCCGCCTGGCCAGGGCCACCTGGAGGACGAAGGCCTCGTCCCACTTCAGGCGGTCGCGGGCCGATGCGATGTCCGCCTTCGAGTGCGGCCGGTGGATCTTCAGGAGCGCTTCGTGGAGCGGGACGAGGCCGCGGCCGTCGCGCAGGGCGGGCGGCAGCGGGTCGAGGGCTTCCTGGGCACTGGGCAGTACCGCGTCGACCGACTTGGCGATCTTCCAGGACTCCAGTTTGGCGGTGGCCGGGTAGATCGGGATGAGGGCGCCGGCCCAGGAGTCCACAGCTTCGTCGGCGTCACCCTTCAGTAGTTCGTACGCGGGATGGGCGAGCTGCATCTTGCGGTTGAAGACGGACACCTTGCCCGCGAACATCGCGCGCGTGCCCGGCAGCAGGTCCTTGTGCGGCTTGTGGATGCCCCGGCCGAAGAAGACCAGCTGGAGCTGGCCGCTGCCGTCGGTGATCGTCACTTCGAGGCGCTGACCGCTGCCCCCGTTGAACCTCAGGACGCGGGCGGTCGCGACCTGGGCGACCACCGTGACGTGCTCGTCCAACGGCAGTTCGGCGAGGCGGGTGAGCTCGCCCCGCTCCGCGTACCTGCGCGGGTAGTGGTGCAGCAGGTCGCCGACGGTGTGCAGGTCGAGGTGCTCGGCCATCACCTTCGCGGTGGGAGGACCGACCACTTTCTTCAGGGGTTCATCGAGCGCGGGCACGAGATCCATTGCACACCACGCCACTGACAATCCGGCGTACGTCCCCCGAATCCGCCTCCGGCCGATGGCGCCGCACGCCGGCTACTCGACGCCGATGAGGAGCAGCGCCGACTGGCGTCCGCCGCGGTAGACCACCGTGTCGACGGCGAGATGGACCTCGCGCACATGCTTCTCCAGCTCGTCGGCGAGGCTGTCGGGCACGCTCTCGCCGAGCACCAGCGTGACCATCTCGCCGCCCGCGGCCAGCATCCGGTCCAGGACGGTCCGCGCGGTGTCGGTCGTCTCGTCGCCGATCACCGCGACATCGCCGTCGATCAGGCCGAGGACGTCCCCGGCCTGGCAGATGCCCGCCATGGTCCACGACTGCCGCTCGGCGACGGCCAGTTCGCCGTACCGGGTCGCGCCGGCCGCCGAGGTCATGGCGACGACGTCCTCGTCGAAGCGGCGGTCCGGTTCGTGCACGGCCAGGGCCGCGATGCCCTGGACCGCGGAGCGGGTGGGGATCAGCGCGACGCGTACGCCCTCCGTGCGGGCCTGCTCGGCGGCGGCCGCCGCGGTGTGGCGCAGCTCGGCGTCGTTCGGCAGGAGCACCACCTCGCGCGCGTGCGCCCGCCGGATCGCCTCCACGAGCTCCCCGCTGGCGGGCGGCTCCCCGGGACGCGTGAGCACCGTGGTCGCCCCGGCCTCCGTGTAGAGACCCGCGAGCCCCTCGCCCGGTACGACGGCGACGACCGCACGCTGCGTACGTTCCTGCTCCCCGGGCGGCTGCGCGGCCCCGGCGGTGTGTGCGTCGCCCGCTCCGAAGTGGGTGATGCGGATGCGGTGCGGCCGCCCCGCCTCGACGCCCGCCTCGACCGCGGCCCCCGCGTCGTCCACATGGACGTGGACGTTCCACAAGCCGTCGCCGCCGACGACGACGAGCGAGTCGCCGAGTCCGTCGAGCCGCGTCCGCAGGCGGCCGACGGCCGCGTCGCCCGCCTCCAGGAGGTAGATCACCTCGAAGGCCGGGCCCGCCTCGTCGGCCGCCGTGTCCGCGCACTCGACGGGCTCCACGCGCGCGTGCCCGCTCCCGGCCGCCTTCAGGAGCACCGTCTCCCCGGAGAGGGCCCCGACCAGAGCCCCGAGGACCGCCACGAGCCCACGCCCTCCGGCGTCCACCACTCCGGCCCTGCCCAGCACCGCGAGCTGCCCGGTCGTCGCCTCCAGCGCCCGGCAGGCGCCGTCGTACGCGGCCCGCGCCACCGCCCCGCAGTCCCCGCCCCTGCCGGACGCCGCGTCCGCCGCCGCGGTGGCCACCGTGAGGACGGTGCCCTCGACGGGGTGCGCGACCGCCTGGTAGGCGGATTCGGCAGCTCGCCGCAGCGCGACCGCCAGCGTCGGCCCGTCCGCGTGATCCGGGTCACGGCCGTCCCGTGTGTCGGCGCCGAGCACCTGCGCCATCCCCCGCAGCAGCTGCGAAAGGATCGTGCCCGAGTTGCCGCGGGCCCCGATCAGCGCGCCGTGCGCCATCGCCCGCATGGCCTCGGCCAGCGATGGGCGGGCGGGCTCCAGGCCGGTGAACACCGCGTCGACCGCGCGGGACGCCGATTCCACGGTCAGATAGAGGTTCGTTCCGGTGTCCCCGTCCGCGACGGGGTAGACGTTGATCGCGTCGATCTCCTCGCGGGCCCCTCCCAGGGCGTCCAGAGCGAGGCGGCACCAGGCGCGCACCGCGACGGCGTCGACGTTCTGCGGCACCTGCTGGCCTCCTCTAAGGCATCCGGAATGGACGCAGCGTAGACCCGGACGGCGGGCGGGCCAGGGGTGGGCCCGAGGCGGAGCCCGGGCGAGACATGGTAGTTTCGTTCTACCGAAGCAGTCGTTGTATGCTGCTCCGGTTGCCCGATACCCATCGGGCCATTCCTCCTGGCAACGCCACCCACGATCATTGCACTGATCCCGGCATGCCGGGTTTAACCGTAAGTGCATCTGAAGTCTTTGGAGTGACCCGTGGCTGCCAACTGCGACGTCTGCGGCAAGGGGCCGGGCTTCGGCAACAACATCTCGCACTCTCACCGCCGCACGTCCCGTCGCTGGAACCCGAACATCCAGCGCGTTCGTGCCGTGGTCAGCGGGACGCCGAAGCGGCTCAACGCCTGCACCTCGTGCATCAAGGCCGGCAAGGTCTCGCGCTGACGCAATTCCCCAAGCTCTTAATGAGCAGGGGATGCCCCATTGCGCGGCCACCTAGCTGGTTGCTGAAAGAGCCGGTCCCCTTCGGGGGACCGGCTCTTTCGTATGCCCGCGCAGACTTACCGCTCCCTGAACCGCCACGCATGATCCACGGGCCCGATCCCGCCGCCGAGCGGGAACCCGGCCGCGATCGCCCCGGTGACGTACTCCTTGGCGGCCGCCACCGCCTCCGGCACGGGCAGGCCCTTCGCCAGGTGCGCGGCGATCGCGCTGGCGAGGGTGCAGCCGGTGCCGTGCGTGTGGCGGTTGTCGTGCCGCGGCGCGCGCAGCCAGTGCTCCTCGGAACCGTCGGTGAGCAGGTCCACCGCGTCGCCCGGCAGATGGCCGCCCTTGATGAGCGCCCACTTCGGGCCGTACGCGAGGAGGGCCGCAGCGGCCCGCCGCATCCCGTCCTCCGACTCGACGTGAAGGCCCGTCAGTTGGGCGACCTCGTCGAGGTTCGGCGTCGCGACCGTGGCGACCGGGAGCAGTTTCGTACGGACCGAATCGAGCGCGGACGCGGCGAGCAGCGAGTCGCCGTGCTTGGAGACGCCGACCGGGTCGACGACCGCGGGGGCGTCCGTGCCCGCGAGCAACTCGGCCACGGTCTCGACCAGTTCGGCCGATGCGAGCATGCCGGTCTTCACGGCCTGTACGCCGATGTCGTCGACGACGCTGCGGTACTGGGCCCGCACCGCCTCCCCCGGCAGCTCCCAAAAGCCCTGGACGCCCAGGGAGTTCTGCGCGGTGACAGCGGTGACGACGCTCATGCCGTGCGTGCCGAGCGCGAGCATCGTCTTCAGGTCGGCCTGGATGCCCGCGCCGCCGCCGGAGTCGGAGCCGGCGACGGTCAGCACACGCGGGGGCCGTGCGGACACCGTCATGATCAGTCCTCGAGGTTGTCGCCGAAGTGGTCCCAGCCCTTGCTGGTCCAGGGCGCGCCGTCCACCGTCACCTGGGGCAGCGCCGAGGGGTTGAGGACCTCACCGATGACCTTCCAGCGTGCGGGCAGCTTCACGTCCGCGGGGAACGTCGCCACGATCGCGTGGTCCTCGCCGCCGTTGAGCACCCACTGGAGCGGGTCGACGCCGCAGGCCTGGCCGATGTCGTTCATCTGCGTGGGCACATCGACGTCGCCGGAGCGGATGTCGATGCGTACCTTGCTGGCATCGGCGATGTGACCGAGGTCGGCGATGAGCCCGTCGCTCACGTCCGTCATGGAGGTCGCGCCGAGCCCGGCGGCCGCGGGGCCCGCGTGGTACGGCGGCTCGGGCCTGCGGTGGGCCTCCACGAAGGCGCGGGGCGAGCGGAAGCCGCGCGAGAGCACCGCGTGCCCGGCGGCGGACCAGCCCAACCAGCCCGTGACGGCGACGACATCGCCGGGCTGTGCGCCCGCGCGGGTGACCGGCTCGTGGTTGCGCAGATCGCCGAGGGCGGTGATCGCGACGGTGATCGTGTCGCCGCGTACGACATCGCCGCCCACGACGGCCGCGCCCGCGACCTGACACTCGTCCCGCAGGCCGTCCATCAGCTCGGTGGGCCAGCTGGCGGGCAGTTCGGCGGGGACGACAAGACCAAGGAGCAGCGCGGTCGGCACGGCACCCATGGCGGCAATGTCGGCCAAGTTCTGCGCGGCGGCCTTGCGGCCCACGTCGTACGCGGTGGACCAGTCGCGGCGGAAGTGCCGCCCTTCGAGGAGGATGTCGGTGCTCGCCACGACCCTGCGGTCGGGGGCGGCCACGACGGCGGCGTCATCGCCCGGACCGAGCCGGACGGCCGGAGTGGAGGTGAGCCGTGAGGTGAGTTCCCTGATGAGCCCGAACTCCCCCAACTCGCCGACGGTTCCCTTCACCGGGACTCACCATGCCCTTTCACGCTGCTCGGCTTGCGGTCGCGAGCCGTCACTGTCATAGGTACGGTCGAGAAGACCGTCAACTTCGGTTGTCCGTCCACCGCGATGTGCGCGCCACAGCTCCCCCGGGTCTCCCCGCGAGAAGCGGCGACGCGGTACCGTGGCGTCCCTTCTCCCCACATGATCCTCGTGGCCGCCCTGGAGGTTCCGTGGTACAGGCGTACATCCTGATCCAAACAGAGGTCGGCAAGGCGTCGACCGTCGCCGAGCTGATCGGCAAGATCCCAGGAGTGATCCAGGCCGAGGACGTGACCGGACCCTACGATGTCATCGTGCGCGCGCAGGCGGACACGGTGGATGAGCTCGGCCGCATGGTGGTCGCCAAAGTCCAGCAAGTGGACGGCATCACGCGGACCCTGACCTGCCCGGTCGTGCACTTGTAGCCCCCGTCTACCCTTGGCCGGTGAAGATTTCCCGTCGCCGGCGCCGTTGTCTCGTCTCGAGCCCCGCAATCGCACTCCTGATCGCGACCGCGGGCTGCTCCTCAGCAGACGAAGCGGCGAAGGCCTCGGTTCCCACCCCGGACGCCAAGGTCACCGAACTCTGCCGGAACCTGGACAAACAGCTTCCGGAGAAGGTGGACGGTCTGGTGCGCGCCGATCCCGAGCCGAAGTCGGCGCTGACCGCCGGGTGGGGAGACCCGGCGATCATACTGCGCTGCGGTGTCCCCCGGCCGCCGAAGATGAACGACGCCGAGGCGGACGGTGTGACCGTGAACGGCGTCAACTGGCTGCTCGAGGAGCAGGACGACGGCTCGTTCCGTTTCACCTCCACTCTGCGCAAGGCGTACGTGGAGGTCACCCTGCCCGAGGAACGCGCGGGGGGCGGCGTGAGCCCGCTGACGGACTTCGCCGCCCCCGTGAAGAAGACGGTCCCCAAGGGGATCGCGTAACGCCGCCAGGGGCTAGCGCAGCCCCGTCGAGCGGTGCAGCGCCGCCTGGATGAGACGGTCCACGAGCTCGGGGTAGCTGACGCCGCTCGCCTCCCACATCTGCGGGTACATCGAGATGGGCGTGAAGCCCGGCATCGTATTGATCTCGTTGATCACGAACTGCCCCTCCTCGGTGAGGAAGAAGTCCGCGCGCACCAGGCCCTCGCAGGACGTCGCCTCGAAGGCGTCGACCGCGAGCCGCTGGATCTCCGCGGTCTGCTCGGGCGTCAGCGGGGCCGGCACGATCCCGGGCGTCGAGTCGATGTACTTCGCCTCGAAGTCGTAGTAGTCGTGCGACTGCACGGGCGGGATCTCGGCGGGCACGCTCGCGCGCGGGCCGTCCTCGAACTCCAGGACACCGCACTCGATCTCACGGCCGCGGAGCAGCGACTCGACGAGGATCTTGGGGTCGTGGCGCCGGGCCTCCTCGATCGCCTCGTCGAGGCCTTCGAAGGAGTCGACCTTCGTGATGCCCATCGAAGAGCCGCCGCGGGCGGGCTTGATGAACAGCGGCCAGCCGTGCTCGCCCGCGAACTCCGCGATCTTCTTGCGGGCGGTCTGCTCGTCGCGGTCCCATTCGCGCGGCCGGATCACCAGGTACGGGCCGACGGGAAGACCGAAGGAGATGAAGACCCGCTTCATGTACTCCTTGTCCTGGCCCACCGCCGACGCGAGCACACCGGCGCCCACGTAGGGCACTCCGGAGAGCTCAAGGAGCCCCTGGAGGGTGCCGTCCTCGCCGTACGGACCGTGCAGCATCGGGAAGACGACGTCGACCTCACCGAGCGCCTTGGGCACGGAGCCGGGCTCGCTGTAGACGACCTCGCGGTTGCCGGGGTCCAGGGGCAGGACGACGCCGCCCTCGGCCGACTCGGCGAGCTCGGCCACGTTGGGCACCTTGCGGTCGGTGATCGCCATGCGCTCGGGTGCGTCGGCGGTCAGCGCCCAGCGGCCGTCCGTCGTGATGCCGATGGGCAGGACGTCGTACTTGGTGCGGTCGATGGCACGCAGTACGGCACCCGCCGTGACGACCGAGATGCCGTGCTCCGAACTGCGGCCGCCGAACACGACGGCCACACGCGGCTTGCGGAGCGGCAGCTCAGAGCTCTGCTCGGGGCGCGCCTTGGGGCTCTGGGGGAGGTTCTCGCTGCTCATATCGGCTTGAGGGTACCCGCTGGTCTGACGAGAGTCAGCGCCGCTCGGGCTTGGCGCTGCGCGACATCAGCTCCTTGAGGGCGACGACCGGCGGCGTGCCCTCGTGCACGATGCCCACGACGGTCTCCGTGATCGGCATGTCGACGCCGTGCCGGCGAGCCAGATCCAGCACCGACTCACAGGACTTGACGCCCTCGGCGGTCTGCTTGGTGACCGCGATGGTCTCCTCCAGGGTCATGCCCTTGCCGAGGTTGGTGCCGAAGGTGTGGTTGCGCGAGAGCGGCGACGAGCAGGTCGCCACCAGGTCGCCCAGGCCCGCGAGTCCGGAGAACGTCAGCGGGTCGGCGCCCATCGCCAGGCCGAGCCGGGTGGTCTCGGCGAGGCCGCGGGTGATGAGCGAGCCCTTGGCGTTGTCGCCGAGGCCCATGCCGTCGGCGATGCCGACGGCGAGCCCGATGACGTTCTTGACGGCGCCGCCGAGCTCGCAGCCCACGACGTCGGTGTTCGTGTACGGGCGGAAGTACGGGGTGTGGCAGGCCGCCTGGAGGCGTTGCGCGATCGATTCGTCGCGGCAGGCGACCACGGCGGCGGCAGGCTGCCTGGCGGCGATCTCGCGGGCCAGGTTGGGTCCGGTGACGACGGCGATGCGGTCGGCGGGGACCTTCGTGACGTCCTCGATGACCTCGCTCATCCGCATCGCGGAGCCGAGTTCGACGCCCTTCATGAGGGAGACGAGCACCGTGTCGGGGGCGAGCAGCGGCGCCCACTCGGCGAGGTTCCCGCGCAGCGTCTGCGAGGGCACGGCGAGCACGGTGAAGTCGGCGCCGGCCGCGGCCTGTGCCGGGTCGGTGGTCGCCCTGAGGTTCGCGGGGAGTTCGACCTCGGGGAGGTAGTCCGGGTTGCGGCGCGAGGAGTTGACGGCGTCGGCGAGTTCGGCGCGACGGGCCCACAGGGTGACGTCGCACCCCGCGTCGGCGAGCACCATGCCGAAGGCCGTACCCCAAGAGCCGGTTCCGAAGACGGCCGCCTTCACGGGGTTCGTCACTTGCTGTCCTCCGGGGTGCTCTCGGGTGCTTCCAGACCACTGCGGCCGGTCGCCTTGCGTCGTTGTGCGAGCCGCGCCCTGCGCGGGTCGTAGGGGGTCTCGGGAGCCTTCTCCCCCCGGATCTCCTCCAGGAGTTCGGTGACCGCGGCCATGATGGTCTCGGTCACCTCCCGCAGGACCTCGGGGGTGGGCTCCTGCTCGTAGAAGCGTGAGAGGTCGACCGGCTCGCCCGCCAGGACCTGGAGCTTCTTGCGAGGAAAGAGGCTGAGCTTCTTGCTGTACGGGGGAAGCGCGAGGTTGGCGCCCCACTGCGCGACCGGGATCACCGGGCACTTGGTCTCCAGAGCGACCCGCGCGGCACCGGACTTGGCGGTCATCGGCCACATCTCGGGGTCCCGGGTGAGGGTGCCTTCGGGGTAGAACGCGACGCATTCACCGCGCTCGATCGCGCCGACCGCGGCACGGAAGGCGTCGAGCGCGTTCGTGGTCTCGCGGTAGACCGGGATCTGTCCCGTGCCCTTCATGACCTTGCCGACGAAGCCGTCCTTGAAAAGGCCGTCTTTTGCCAGGAATCGCGGCACTCGTCCGGTGTTGTACTGAAAGTGCGCGTAGGAGAGCGGGTCGATATACGAGTTGTGATTCACGGCAGTGATGAATCCGCCGCGCGCCGGAATGTGTTCCATTCCACGCCAGTCCCGCTTGAACAGAACCACCAGCGGCGGTTTAGCGATGACCGCCGCCAGGCGGTACCAGAAGCCGATTCTGCGGCGGGACACTCGGACACCTTCCTCCATGAACCTGGTCGGCCGCACAAGTGTCGCCCCAGGCTGCCTGTCTGTCGAGAACACCGTACGCCCGCCCGTCTCCCGCCACCGCCCCTATGCAGAGGCGCTACGCGATGCTCCTCCCCACTCCCTCATGACGAAGCCCCCCAGCAGGTCACAATGGCCCGGACGCGAAGGACGGAGCCGCCCCCTTGCTGTGGACCCTGGTCATACCCCTGAAACCGCTGGCGCGGGCCAAGAGCAGGCTGGCGGACACCGCGGGCGACCGACTGCGCCCGGGGCTCGCCCTCGCCTTCGCCCAGGACACCGTGGCCGCAGCGACGGCCTGCGCGGCGGTGCGGGATGTGGTGGTCATCACGGACGACGGCCACGCGGGCCGCGAGCTCGCGGCCCTGGGGGCCCGGATCGTGCGGGACGAGCCCCCGGGGGGCCTCAACGCCGCCCTGGCGCACGGGGCATCGGCCGTGCGCGCCGAGCGGCCCGCGGCGGCCGTCGCGGCGCTCAATGCCGATCTGCCCGCACTGCGCCCCGCGGAATTGGCCCGGGTTCTCGACGGGGCGGCACAATTCCCCCGCGCATTCCTGCCCGATGCCGCAGGAATCGGAACGACACTGCTGTCCGCCGCACCCGGAGCGGAATTGCGCCCCGCATTCGGCACGGCGTCCCGTTCCCGCCACACGGCTTCGGGAGCGGTGGAACTCCCGCTCGCCGGCGTCGATTCCGTACGCCAGGACGTGGACACCGGCGACGATCTGCGGGCCGCGCTCGCGCTGGGCGTCGGACCGCGCACCGCGTCGGCCACCGCCCGCCTGCTGATCGCCGACTGAGTACGCTGCCTCCATGCAGGCGACCGCGTACACGTACGACCCCGAGACCCACAGCGGCAGCGTGCTGCTCGACGACGGCACCCCGGTGCCCTTCGATCCGCCGGCGTTCGACGCGGGCGGCCTGCGGCTGCTCAGGCCCGGTCAGCGGGTCCGGATCGAGGTCGAGGGTGAGGGCGAGCAGCAGCGCATCACGCTGGTGACGCTGCAGACGTTCTGAACCCCCTGAGCGGGCCCGCGGGGCCCCACACACGCC